>NZ_JAXCIA010000010.1:0-119340 GCF_035985025.1 Flavobacterium sp. PL11 | reverse complement strand
TTGACATAGGGAAGGGGCGTTTTATGGAGAACCTCAAAGGTAATTTTTTGAGGGATAAAAACTCCTTCCCTTTTTAATCGTTTAGGACGCTATTGGTGTAAAAATACAAAGCTTCTAAAAAAAACAATTATGAATATATTTCAACAAGTAGTAGCAGCAAAAAAATAATTAGAAGGAGTTGTATCACCTACTCCGCTGATAACAAGCATGAATCTTTGAGATGAATTCAGTGTATATATTTTTAAAAAGGGAAGATTTATAAGTCGTTCATTCTTATAAAATAAGAAGTGCTTATAACAAAATGAGCATATTAACTACAGTCGAAAAAGATTAAGGAGTAATTTGCGCAAGCGCTGGAAATCATGCACAAGGCGTAGCTTACTCTTTTAATTTATTAAAGATATAAGGCAAAATGTATATGCCTAAAACAACACCTAAACAAAAAGTAAAGCAAGTACAATTATTTGGAAAATCTTTTTTTGAAATTGTATTAATAGGTGACACAGTTGATGATGCTTAGGCTAAAGCCGCAGAAGACGCTTTAGAAAATAATATTATATTTGTAAACCCTTTTGACGATTTAAAAGTAATTGATGGTCAAGATACAGCGGGTTTAGAGATTTTAGAAGCTTTTACAGAACCTATCGATTATGTTTTTGTAGCCATTGGCGGCGGCGGCTTAGCCACTGGACTATCAGAAGTGTTTAAAGAATTAAGTCCCAACACGAAAATTATAGGCGTGGAACCAGAAGGTGCTCCATCGATGAAAATATCTATAGCTAACGGAATAAATACAGCATTAGAAAGCATTGATAAATTTGTAGATGGTGCTGCTGTAAAACAAGTAGGTAGCATTACTTTTGAAATTTGCAAAAAAAATCTTGAAGATATTATTTTAGTTCCCGAAGGGAAAGTCTGCACCATTATTTTGCGCTTATATAATGAGGAGGCCATGGTTGTTAAAGCTGCTGGCGCATTATCTATTGCCGCACTTGACTTCTATAAAGATGAAATAAAAGGAAAAAATGTAGTGTGCATTATAAGCGGAAATAACAATGACATCGAAAGAACCGCTTAAATAAAAGAGCGTTCTTTATTATACGTAGGTTTGATTCATTATTTCATGATTCCGTTTCCCCAACGACCAGGCTCGCTAAAGGAATTTGTAAATGACATTCTTGGACCAGATGATGACATTACTTATTTTCAATTTACTAAAAAGAACAGTCCTGAAGTTGGACCTGCAGTAGTTGGACTAGAATTAAAAAAACAAAAATGACATAATAGATATTAAATTAAAAATGAAAAATAAAGGATTTGAATTCAAATACCTTAACGAAAGACAGGATTTGTTAACGCAATTAATTGGATAAAAAAATCTCCTTTCCTTAATTATGGCCTACCTTTGTGTAGGCTTTTTTACACTAAATTATGACTGAACTTACCGATATTAAAACATTAGAAAACATTAAACTACTTGTAAATACTTTTTATTCCAAGGTGCAAAAAGACGAGTTGATCGGACCTATATTTAATGAAAAAATAGGAAATGGTTGGCCAGAACATCTCGAGAAAATGTATCGTTTTTGGCAAACTATTCTACTAAGCGAGCACTCCTATTCTGGTAGTCCCTTTCCTCCGCACAAACAATTACCAATTGACAAAGAACATTTTGATCGCTGGATGGACATTTTTACGGCAACTACTGATAGTTTGTTTTCCGGCGCGATTGCTGAGGAAGCAAAATTTAGAGCAAAAAATATGGCTGAAATGTTCAATTACAAAATTGACTATTTTAGAAACGCTGCAAGAAATAATCCTCACAACTGATCTCTACTTTAAAAAAGAATAATTATAATGCGTAAACTTGTTTTTACAATTTTCTCTATCTCGATATTATTTTCTTGTTCCAATTTAAGGCAAGAAAGCCATAACAATACAATTCCTCAATTAAAATTTATCAATACGATTGAAATTCCATTCAATCAAGGGTTTAAGAGCACTAAAATTGGTGGACTTTCCGGGATTGATTATGACAAGAAAAAGAACCTTTATTATATTATTTGTGATGAAAGATCACAAGAAAATCTCTCGCGTTTTTATACTGCCAAAATTAATATGACTGGTGACCAACTAAAAGCTATTGATTTTCAAGAAACACACACTTTAAAGAATCAGCATGGAAAAACTTTTGGGAACTGGCTTACTACGCCAGACACTTCTGTTGATCCAGAAGATATTCGATATAATCCTAAATCAAATACGTTGATTTGGAGCAGTGAAGGTGCTCGAGTAATAACAGCTGCTAAAACTGTATTGCAAAACCCATCTATTAATTTTATGGATCTTAATGGTAATTTTACTGATAAAGTGGTATTACCTGTAAATCTTGAAATGCAAAAAGACCAAAGAGGACCTAGAAATAATGGGACACTTGAAGGGATTACTTTTGACAAAAAATATAAAAATATTTATACCGCTTTAGAAGAACCATTATTTAATGATGGAAATCCGTCTACCATAAGTACTGGCGGATTAATTCGTTTTTACAAATTTAATAGCACCACAAGAAGAAACACAGCTCAATACGGCTATAAGTTAGAGCCAATTGCTCGTGAACCAAATCCAAAAGGCACTTTTGGTGTTAATGGTGTTGCCGCTATTCAATATTATAAAAAAAATCAGTTTTTAGTGCTTGAGCGCTCCTACTCTACAGGAACGCAAGCTTGTACGATAAAATTATTTTTATGTGATTTCAAAAAAGCTACGAACGTTAAAAATTACGACTCTTTACTAAATCAAACAGTAGAATTAGCTTCTAAAAAATTAGTACTAAATATGGAAGATTTAGGAATATTTACAGACAATATTGAAGGATTAACTTTTGGACCAAAATTAGCCAACGGAAATCGTTCTTTGATTTTTATTTCAGATAACAATTTCTCAGCAACTCAAAAAACTCAGATTTTACTATTTGAGTTTGTGGAATAGCAGATTATTTTTCAACATTCTAATATAATGGCTTTTCAACATTTTGAATAAATTCTACATCGAACTGAATAACCTAAAAATTTAAAAACATTTTATTGTTAAATAAATTTTGAGGTTTAAATTTCATAGCCCAGATAGCGATGAAAATCATTTTGCAAAAAAGCTATTTTTGTTACCGTAAAAAAGCAACCAAAGAAAACTCTTTTTACGGTTTACAAAAATAGCTTTTTTTGCAAAATCTTGTAATGGATAGCTGGAAATAGCTTCTTTAAGTTGTACTTTTGCTAGAACACTACAACGTTTTCGATATGAACTCAACTATAGAAAGTAATCCTTTATTAGACCGATTGCCACAACACTTGAATCAATTTATTAAGCCGCAAGATTACACGGATTATTCCCCTATAAATCAAGCAGTTTGGCGTTATGTAATGCGCAAAAATGTAAATTATTTGTCAAAAGTTGCGCATTGCTCCTATCTTGATGGATTAAAAAAAACTGGGATTGAAGTGAATAATATTCCTAGTATGTATGGCATGAACCGAATTCTAACCGATATTGGGTGGGCAGCGGTTGCAGTTGATGGCTTTATACCGCCAAATGCATTCATGGAATTTCAGGCCTACAATGTGTTAGTTATTGCATCTGATATTCGCCAGCTTGAACATATAGAATACACGCCTGCACCAGATATTATTCATGAAGGTGCTGGACATGCTCCTATTATTGCTAATCCAGAATATGCTGAATACTTAAGACGTTTTGGAGAAATAGGATGCAAAGCCATTTCATCACACAAGGATTATCAAATGTACGAATCCATCCGACTACTATCTATATTAAAAGAAGCTGAAAACACTCCACAAGCAGACATTAATGCTGCCGAGAAGGCAGTGGAAGATTTACAAAATAATATGGGAGAGTTGTCTGAAATGGCTCAAATTAGAAACCTACATTGGTGGACAGTAGAATATGGTTTGATAGGTACGGTAGAGAATCCAAAAATATATGGTGCAGGTTTGCTTTCCTCTATTGGCGAAAGTGCGCATTGTATGACTAATAAAGTCAAAAAAATACCTTATGATCTAACGGCAGCAAACCAGAATTTTGACATTACACAATTACAACCACAACTATACGTCACTCCTGATTTTGCTTATTTAAGCTTAGTTTTAGAGGAGTTTGCTAATAAAATGGCATTACGCACAGGAGGTTTGTCAGGAATAAATAAACTCATACAATCAAGCGCATTAGGAACTATTGAATTAAGTACTGGCCTACAAATTTCGGGAGTTTTTACGAATGTTATCGCAGCGGATGGAAAACCAGTTTATATTCAAACTACAGGAAAAACGGCATTAGCATACAGAGAAAAGGAATTGGTAGGTCACGGTACTAATAAGCATTTGGGCGGTTTTGGAAGTCCTATTGGTAAACTAAAAGGTATTAATCTTGCTATTGAAGATATGAGTCCACGGGATTTAAGTGCTTATTCAATCACTGAAAACCAAACGGTAACTTTAGATTTTGAAGGAGATATTACCGTGAAAGGAGATATTATAACTGGTTCTAGAAATTTACATGGAGAGATTATATTAATTAGTTTTAAAGACTGTACTGTAACTCACGGGGAAAACATTTTATTTGAACCAGAATGGGGAATTTATGATATGGCTGTCGGTAAAAAGCTAATTTCGGCCTTTTCAGGTCCTGCTGATGTAAATAGTTTTGATTTGATTTCGCATATACCATCTAGCAAAACTATAAAAGCACAACGAACCGCGGAACGTGATGACTTAGCTCTTTTATATCAAACTGTACGAATTAGTCGTGAATCCAAAGACACAAGCAGTAATGTAATTCCAATTTTTGAAAAACTTAAAGTAAATCATCCTAATGATTGGTTATTAGCTGTTGAAATTGCAGAACTTTTAAAGGAAAGAAACGAACCTGAACTTTTACAAGAAGTAATGGATTATCTTGAAACTTTGCAGCAACGACGACCAGAAGTAGCGCACCTGATTAGCGGTGGACTTGATTTGATTTAATTTTTTAAAAATAAATAGACTGCGCTTTCGGATATTAGTAGAAGCATAACAAGTTAAACTTATACTTAAAAAGAGTAGAAATTAGACACTAATCTCACGAAAAACACGAATTTGGATAGTGGAGAATTACACGAATTTTCCAAAAGTAAAAACTAAATTTTTTTCTTTTAAAAGCACTAACATTGATACCAATTCGTGTGATTTTTGACAAATAAATAAACCGCAGATTCGCAGATTTTAAATTAATCTGCCAATCTGCGGTTTTCTTATAAATTATAATTTAATTTGTCGTCCAAATTCTTTCTCATTCTCAATTACTTTGCCTTCGTATTTTAATGTCCAACCTAATTGGCTAGTTGTAATAAGTAATTTAGATAATTCACTAATTAAACGATTTTGAGCATTCGTTTTTAAAGTAGATTTTTCGATTTTTTTAGCTAAGTTCGCTTTGACTGATTTATTAATTTTATTGTAATCATCACCGGTAAAAGGATTTAATTTACTTTGCTCCACGTCATAAAACTTAATATCTGGGCTTATTTTTATCTCTTCTTTTGGAATAAAAACAATAGTGATGGTTTTATTTTGTTCGTCAATATCATATTTCATTTTTTGTAAATCGTAAGCCACAGTCACATCTGCATTGACTATCACAAGTGCCTTTTTCTCGAAAGAAAGCATATCTAATAAATATTTTTGCTGATTTTTATAGGTTATCACTTCTGAAAAATGTCCCTCGGTAACAATTAATTTACCTACATTTAAAATCTGCTCTTGGATTAAACCTGCGCTATCAATTGTTGTAGTATCATCGGGTTTCTTGAAATCACAATATTTGAACAATAAAAATATTGCTGCAATTATTCCTATTCCTATAAGTATTCTTCTTAACATAATTAAAATTTCATAAATGAGTATTGGTTCTCCAATTTAGTGATTTTTTCGCTCAATTTAGCCAAGAATTTCAAATGACTTTCAGATTTTGGATTAAAAGGTCTATGAGAAAGACTTTTTTGGATATTTTCAACCTCATCCATTGTGGTAAATAGTGTTTCTGAAATGGAAGTTTCTTTAAAACGCTCCCAAATATAATCAACTGCTATTGAACTAGGATGTAACATATCGTCACTATAAAAACGATAATCTCGTAGTTCATCCATCATGATTTCATAACTCGGAAAGTATTCTAAGTTCAAATTAAATTCACTATTATGTATAATCTGATGGACTGAAGCAATCAAATTAGCCTTACTCCATTGATTTTCTGAAAAACCATCTTTTATATGACGAACTGGAGAAATGGTAAAAATAATACTGCAATTAGGATTTACTTTTTCAATTAAGCGAATTGTATTATCAATAGATTTTTGAATGGTTTCTATCGTTAAAATAGATTTCTCAAATTTCTTTTGAGGTACTTTATGGCAATTGGCAACAATTTCATTGCTTTCACTATCTTTATAAACCCAAGAAGTTCCATAAGTAATTATAATGTGCGAAGCTTGTTTTACGGCTAATCTAGTTGAAATAATTATCGAGTTTAATGATGATAGCAATTCTTTTTTATCCGCATTACTTAAATCAGAATGCGCATCGAAACAATGCCAAAGTTCACTATGAAAGAAGATATCTTTTTCAGTGAATTCCTTTCCAGAAATTGCAAAATCAATAAATTTTTCAATCGCTAAAGGGTGAAATAAAATTCCAAATGGATTGCAAGTATTTTGAAACTTAAAGTAGTCAAATTTCTCGGCCATATTTACAGCAAAACAAGAGCCTATTGATATAATTTTGGAATTATAATCTATCGGTTTTTTTAAATGTTTTATAGGGATTTTAGTTGTGAATTGCATATTTTAAAGTTCGTCAACACTTATATTGATTATAAATCTTAATTTCTTGTTCGTTTAGTGGATTAGGTATTAATTAAAATACTTCTGCATCGTCATTAATGCCTTTGAAATAACCAAGTTGCATTTTAAAAAGTTTTTCAGAAAATTGGTCGTGCTTTTCGTAACCAAATTTTGAATTAATTTTTTAATTTTTAACTTTTTTCTAGATATCGTTCTTTCGTAGATCAGCTAATTTAAATAAATCAAAATCGATCAATTCACGATGGCCAGTATGCAAAGCAATCGCCGTACTATCAACCAAATAATATTCTCTTTCGAATTTGCTAATGAATGATAGTAAGTCTTTTTGATTTTGATTTAAAATTTAAAGATGCATATTTCGTTACAATTAATCCCAAATAATTAAAATTTCTAAGTGATAATTTCCAATTTTCCTATCGGTGATTCCCTCGTAAACAACCTTTAATTCTGGGAACCCAATAATTTTAATGAGCTCTTTTACATCTTCTCATGTGCCGTATTTAAAAACAAATTCTACCAAGACTTCGTTGCCAATATCTTGGGTCTTATCTTTCTTAATGTACCAACAAAGATTTTTATTCTTTTCTAAAATTCGGCTCTTGTCGTTAAATTTATCGTTTAAAATAACTCCTTTAGTGCAGATTCTTCTAAAAAAGGCATACTTAAAAATAAGTAAATAATTGACTTTTTATCACAAATCTGAAATAAATCCCGAGACTTCAAGACGTTAATCTGCAATCAAAAATTCTTTAGCTTCCTGTAATGCTTCTTTAATTCCCGCAACATTTTTTCCTTTTCCGGAGGCGAAAAACGGTTGTCCACCACCATTACCATCAATTAATTTTCCTAATTCTCTTATCACATTGCCTGCATTAAGTTTCTTTTCAGCAACTAATTCTTTAGAAATATAACAATGTATATTAGGTAAACCATTTTCAATTGAAGCCAAAAACACAAATGAATTTGGTTTTGAACTTCCAATTGCCATAGCCAAATCTTTTGTGGCATTCATAGACAAATCTACTTGTGTAGATAAAAAATTGATTCCATTGATTGTGACAAAGTCAGCAACTAAATTATTTTTTAAACCTTCAATTTTTTCTTTTATTAATTGCTCAATTTCCTTTTTGAATTTAGCATTTTCTTCTTGCATCGAATGAACCGCTTTCAAAACATCTTGAGGATTTTTTAAGACTGCTTTTACTTCATTCAGCATGTTTTCCTGAGAAGCATAAAACGCTTTTACTGCTTCACTGGTAATCGCTTCAATACGGCGAATTCCAGCTGCAACAGCTCCTTCAGAAACAATTTTGAAGTTCCATATTTCAGACGTGTTTTGTACGTGAATACCTCCGCATAATTCCATGCTTTCGCCAAATTTAATTGCACGAACATGATCACCATATTTCTCGCCAAATAAAGCCATTGCTCCTTCTTCTGCTGCTTGAGCAAAAGGAATATTTCTTCTTTCAATAAGCGGCAATTGCTCTTGAATTCTAGTATTTACAAAATCTTCCACTTGTTGTAATTCTGTATTTGTCATTTTACTAAAATGAGAAAAGTCAAAACGTAAATAATTTGGATTTACTAAAGAACCTTTTTGCTCCACATGAGTCCCCAGAACACTTCTCAAAGCTTGGTGCATCAAATGTGTAGCCGAATGATTTCTAGATGTCGATGTTCTTAATTCAGTATTAACCTTTGCAACAAAATTAGTTTCTATATTTTCAGGTAGTTGCCTAGTAAAATGCAGAATTAGATTATTTTCTTTTTTGGTATCAATAATTTCAATCTTTTCATTAGCAGAAATTAATGTTCCTTTATCACCCACTTGTCCTCCTCCTTCTGGATAGAATGGTGTATTATCTAAAACAATTTGGTATAGAATACCATCTTTTTTACTATCTACTTTGCGAATTCTAGTGATTTTAACTTCATTTTCAGTTTGATCATAGCCCACAAATGTTTCTACATTACCAGCAATTAAAACAGACCAGTCTTCTGTTGAAACCTCTGATGCAGCACGAGAACGAGCTTTTTGAGCTTGCATTGAAGCATCAAATTCAGCTTCATTAAATGACATCCCTTTTTCTTTTAAGATTAAAGCTGTCAAATCTTTTGGAAAACCAAAAGTATCGTACAATTCAAATGCTTTAGCACCTGATATGGTTTGTAAATTCTCTGCAGGAATAACTTTTGCATTATCAACAATCACTTTATCTAATAATTGTAAGCCCAAATCTAATGTTCTTAAAAAAGATGCTTCTTCTTCTCGAATTACATTTGTCACAAAAGTTTCCTGTGCTTTAATTTCGGGAAAAAACGCTCCCATTTGGTTTGCTAAAACGCCTACCAATTGATTAATAAAAGGTTCTTTAGTATCTAAAAATGTAAAGCCGTAACGAATAGCACGACGTAATATTCTACGTATTACGTATCCTGCTCCAGTATTTGAAGGTAATTGACCGTCAGCAATTGCAAATGCTACCGCTCGCAAGTGATCTACAATTACGCGAATAGCAATATTAGTTTTCTCTTCAGCGGCACTCGCAATGACAGAATTATTAATATACTTCAATCCCGTGATTTGAGTAACTTTTTCAATAAGTGGCGTAAAAACGTCAGTGTCATAATTAGATGTTACTCCTTGTAGCGCCATACACAAACGCTCAAATCCCATTCCGGTATCAACATGTTTTGCGGGTAATTTTTCAAGAGAACCATCAGCTTTACGATTGAATTCCATAAATACATTGTTCCAGATTTCAACAACTTGTGGGTGATCATTATTCACTAAACTTTTCCCTGAAACCATTGCTTTTTCTTCAGCAGTTCGTAAATCAACATGAATTTCTGAACAAGGACCACAAGGACCTTGATCACCCATTTCCCAAAAATTATCTTTTTTATTTCCAAGGATAATTCGGTCTTCATCTATTAATTCCTTCCATATATCCCAAGCTTCTTGATCAAATGGTACATTTTCCTCGTCACTCCCTTCAAAAACAGAAACGTAAATATTTTCTTTTGGGATTTTATAAACTTCAGTCAGAAGTTCCCAAGCCCAATTGATTGCCTCTTTTTTGAAATAATCGCCAAAAGACCAATTGCCAAGCATTTCAAACATGGTATGATGATAGGTGTCAAAACCCACATCCTCTAAGTCATTGTGTTTTCCTGAAACACGAAGACATTTTTGGGTATCGGCAATTCTGCTACTTTTTGGCGTGGCATTCCCCAGAAAATATTCTTTGAACTGCGCCATTCCTGAATTATTAAACATCAAGGTGGGATCATCTTTAAGAACTATGGGTGCTGAAGGAACTATTAAATGGCCTTTAGAAGCAAAAAAATCGAGAAATTGTTTACGTACGTCTTGTGATTTCATGTTTTTAATTAGAAAATTAATCAATATGATAAGTAGCAAATTTGAAAATTTGAAAATTTTCTAATCGGTTAATTATGTAAATTATTTTGTCCAAATTCAGGTATAAAGCTCTTTGCTTTTAAAATATTATTTTCTTAGAATGACAGAGCGACGGATGAAGCTACTGATGGATTGTTAAAAAAATAATTCAAGATATAAACTTGCAACTGTTAACTGTATTAGGTATTCGATAATAATTATTTTTAAAAAATAGCGTTACAAATGAAACATTTCCTAAATTTGTTCGCCTAATCTTTTTACAATGTGCAAAAATAGGATATTTTAAAATATGTCGAAAGTAAAATATTATTACGATTCTGAAAATCTCGCTTATCGCAAAATTAATACACGAAAAAGAAAAAAATTTGGTGTTTTTATGCTTTTTTTATTAGCGGCTGCATTATTCGGTTTACTTAGTTTTATAATTTTATTAAACACTCCATATTTTGAAACTCCAAAAGATAGATTACAAGCGCGAGAAATTGAAAATCTAAAAATAAATTATGCTCTTCTAAATAAAAAAATGGACCAAGTAAATAATGTTATCGCTGCTATTGAGGACCGTGACAATAATTTATATCGTGTCTATTTTAATAAAATGGCTATTCCTGATTCTATTCGAAAAGTGGGTTTGCCTGGAATAAATAGATATAAGTTATTAGAAGGTTATGATAATTCGCAGTTAGTTTCAAACACTACAAAAAGGATGGATGTAATTGCTAAAGAATTAGCAGTGCAGTCTAAATCGTTAGATGACATATTGAAATTGGCTGATGCAAAAAGTGATTTTTTGGCAGCTATTCCTGCCATTCAGCCTGTTAGAAATGAAAATTTAAAACGCATGGCTTCTGGTTTTGGTTATAGAACAGATCCTTTTACAAAAGTAAAAAAAATGCACCAAGGAATGGATTTCACAGCAAAAACGGGCACTCCTATTTACGCTACTGGTGATGGCGTAGTTACTAAGGCTGATAATTCTGCTTCTGGATATGGAAATCATATTGTGATTCGGCATGGATTTGGATACGAAACACTTTATGCTCATTTAAGCAAATACAAGTCTAGAGCAGGTCAGCGCGTAAAAAGAGGCGATATTATTGGTTACGTAGGGAGTACAGGTAGATCAGAAGCGCCGCATTTACATTATGAAGTGCATAAAGATGGCAAAGTTGTAAATCCATTAAACTTTTATTACGGAAATATTTCAGCGGTAGAATATGTAGCTATTGCGCATTTAGCTAATCAAGAAAACCAATCTTTAGATTAATGCTTTAAATTTGTATATTTATTATGAAGTTTTTTAGAAAATAGATAAAATTAAAAAAATGCATATTGAACTCTCAAAAGATAAAAGATATTACAGTATTGGCGAAGTAGCAAAGGCGTTCCATGTAAATACTTCACTTATAAGATTTTGGGATAGTGAATTTGATGTTTTGAAACCTAGAAAGAATGCGAAGGGAAATAGAATGTTTACCCCAGAGGATATTACAAATTTACAATTGATTTATCATCTCGTCAAAGAAAGAGGTTTTACTCTTGAAGGCGCTAAGATTCATTTAAAAGAAGGTCAGAAAAAGATTTTAAACAATTTTGACATCATTAAAAAGTTAGAAACGATTAGAGTAGAATTAATTAATATCAAAAACGAATTATAAATAATAAAGTAGAGAAACAATAAAAAAATAGAAAACTAAACATTAAACTTAAATTAAATACACATGAAAAGATTTTTGCCTTGGATAATTGGAGCAGTAGTAATTTTTGCATTTTATAGCTGGTTTAAAGGAATTAATAACACGGCTGTCGTTTTAAATCAAAATGTAGAGCAATCTTGGGGAGATGTTCAAACTGCTTACCAGAGAAGAAATGATCTTATAGGGAATTTAGTAAATACAGTAAAGGGAGCTGCTGAATTTGAAAAGAGCACCTTGACTGCAGTAATTGAAGCTCGATCAAAAGCTACATCTGTTAAAATAGATCCTGCAAACATTACTGCAGAACAATTAGCTGAATTCAATAAAGCGCAAAGTGGAGTGAGCAGTTCGCTGTCTAGATTATTAGTAACTGTAGAAGCTTACCCTGATTTGAAAGCCAACCAAAATTTTCTAAAACTTCAAGATGAATTAGCAAGTACTGAGAACCAAATTTTAACCGCTCGTACCCGTTTTAATGAAGCAGTTAAACCTTATAATTCTCATATCAAAACTTTCCCAAATAGTATGTTTGCTGGAATTTTTGGATTTAATGAAAAAGCATATTTTAATGCTGTAGAAGGCGCAGATAGACCAGTAGAAGTAACATTCTAAAAACAATGATTTCTCTAATAGTTGATTGACGATTTTTGATTCAGAAAATAAATTCCAAATCAAAAATCGTTAATCATCATTTAAATATTTTTCAATGTCAAAAGTAGAATATTTCTTAACTAAAGAAGATGAGCAGGAAATTGTTGAATCCATTCGCATGGCTGAAAAAAACACTTCCGGTGAAATAAGAATTCACATGGAAAAAACAACCTCACTAGATCCCTATGATCGTGCTATGGAAATTTTTAACGAACTTAAAATGGACGCAACTGAACTTCAAAATGGAGTATTGATATATTTAGCTGTTGAGGATCGCAATTTTGTCATTTGTGGAGACAAAGGGATTAATGATGTTGTTGAAACTGATTTTTGGAATTCTACTCGCGATGTAATGGTTAGTCACTTCAAAAATGGAAATTTTAAGCAAGGTCTTGTAGATGGAATTACTAGAGCTGGAGAACAGTTGCAGCGTTATTTCCCATATTTAAAAGGGGATGAAAATGAATTATCAAACGAAATATCTAAAGGATAATGTTATTACATAAAAAAAATGCAATAGTTTTTTTGAAGCTATTTGTTTTATTGTTTTTTACCCAAATTAATTTTGCACAATATACAATCCCTGAAAAACCTAGTCTACAAACATCTGTTTATGACTATGCTAATGTTTTAAGTGCAAATGAAAAAGCGCAGTTAGAGCAAAAATTAATTAGTTATTCCGATTCAACCACTACTCAAATTGTTGTAATTACTATTGAAAGCCTACAAAATGAAAATGTAAGTCAATTAGCTACAAGGTGGGGACAAACTTGGGGAATAGGTGGTACAGAAAAAGATGATAATGGCGTAATTGTTTTACTAGCTAAAGCAGAAAAAAAGATAGCCATTAATCCAGGTTACGGATTAGAAGACCGATTAACTGCAGGTCTTGGTGGTGAAATAATTAGAAATATTATCATACCTGAATTTAAAGCAGGAAGTTTTTACACTGGTTTAGATAAGGGTACTAACGCATTAATTGATGTATTTAAAGGAAAATATAAAGGGGAGCGTAAAAAGAAACAGGAAAAAAGTTTTCCGATACTTCCTTTAATAATCATTATTGTAATAATAATTGCTCTAATATCAAGAAATAAAGGCGGTGGTGGCAATTCTGGAAATAGCGGCGGTGGACTAAATTTATTAGATGTGCTTATACTAAGCAGCCTTGGCAGAAGCGGCGGAGGTGGGGGCTTTGGTGGTTCCTCTGCTGGCGGCGGATTTGGTGGAGGCGGTTTCGGTGGCGGATTTGGTGGAGGAGGTTTCTCTGGCGGTGGATCTAGTGGAGGCTGGTAATATTAAATTTTATTTATCTATTAATACAAAAGGCTGCATTTATGTAGCCTTTTGTATTAATAAAATTTTAAATAATCTAAGTTGTATATATAGCTCTTAAAAAACTGTAGATAAGCGTTAAAAATGCAGTAAAAAATAAAGATGTTTATAAAAATCGTAAAACACATATAAATTTAATTTAAATTTAACATAAATACCGTATTCAAAGCTTAACTTTAAACAAAATAAGAAAATTAAATATTATGAAAAATTTCGCCATAAAATTAGTCTGGTTTTGTACTTTATTTGTTTTTGTTTTTGCTGGTTTATGTCAAACTAATATTAGTATGCCAGTTCTAATGAGTTTATTTATTGTTGGTAATGTATTAATAGTATTTATGGTTTATAATGTGCTAATTGATAATTATACCACAAAAAAGACATTTAAAAATTGGTATGAAGACAGACCATTAAACATGCTTGATGAATAACAGCTATAATGGTTATGCTATAAATAGCAAGATTATTTAATTTTATTGTGATGCACTTTTTGATTTTATTTAGAGACAAAATGGTAATCACTGTTTAAAATAATTCTACATCTTTTTATATAATATTTTTTTAGTTTTATTTTAGTTGGCTTTGTAGTGAGCATTGCAAGCCTCATAATAGAAGATATTTTTCTATTATGAGGCTTTATTTATTACAGTTATTAGAAAATGATAGTGAATTACTTATCAACTTATAAAAAATGCTGTTTGTATTTTATTGCTAATCCAAAACTCATTGTATTTGTAGTGATGAGATAGTTGCTAAAAAGCTACTTTATAAGTGCTAAATAATTTTTTTAAAGAAATGAAAAACTACCAATTCAACTACTTTTTGGAGTAAAAACATTTTGATTCAATAAATTATAAACATTATGTTTTGTATAAAATAACTGTTTATCAATTGAAGTGATAGAACTCAATTTTGTTTATACAGTTACGGAGGTACTATTTTAAGCGATTAATACATAAAATATGCAAACACCTCTGAAATTTCACAATTATTAAATAAAATAAAAGTCCTAAGACAGTAAAGATTAATTATTTTTGTAAAATACAATATAACAATTAGCGAAAATAAAATTTATCTATAGATTAAATCAAAAAATGAAACATTATACAATTACTTTAGTCTTCTTATTAACTTTAAATGCTTGCAAGAATAAAGAGGAAAATAAAATAGCGATAGGAAGTGCAGAAGCAATGAGCTGTGAGTCATCACTCCCTTCAAGATTTTCTACTAATTATACCACAGATTCTATTGCTCCTTCAAAAACAGTTTCATACAATGGAATGGTACAAATTCCTGAAGGAACATTTTTAATGGGCGCTTCAGATGATGAAGGTAGGCAAGATGAATATCCACAACATAAAGTGAAAGTCAATAGTTTCTGGATGGATATAACAGAGGTAACTAATGCTCAATTTGAAAAATTTGTGAAAGCTACTGGATATGTTACCACTGCAGAGATCAAACCTGATTGGGAAGAGATAAAAAAACAACTACCAGCAGGAACTCAAAAACCAGATGAAAGTGTTTTAGTTGCTGCCTCTCTTGTTTTTACGCCTACCAAAATTGCTGTCGATTTAAATGATGCTTCAAAATGGTGGAAGTGGACAACAGCCGCCAGTTGGAAACATCCTGAAGGTCCTAATAGCACGATTAAAGGCAGAGAAAATTATCCCGTGGTACACATCTCTTGGGATGATGCTAATGCTTATGCTAAATGGGCTGGCAAAAGACTACCCACTGAAGCCGAATGGGAATTTGCTTCAAGAGGCGGATTGAACGATCAAAAATATACTTGGGGAAATGAAGACCCAGAAAAAGGAAAACCAAAAGCCAACATTTGGGAAGGGAAATTCCCTTATTTGAATACAAGTCAAGATAAATTTGTAGGAGCTGCACCAGTAAAATCGTTCGCGCCTAATAAATACGGATTATATGATATGGCAGGGAATGTATGGGAATGGTGTAGTGATTGGTACACTCCTGAATACTACAAAGAATTGTATGGTAGCACTACAAACAATCCAAAAGGGCCCTTTAAAAGTTATGATCCAATGGAGCCAACGGTTCCAAAAAGAGTAGTTAGAGGAGGTTCTTTTTTATGTAATGCTTCTTACTGCAAAGGATATCGAGTAACAGCTAGAATGAAATCATCTCCTGATACGGGTTTAAATCATACTGGTTTTAGATGTGTGGCAGACAATAAATAAGAAGTTAAATTAAAAAAATCTAGTTGATAATTCAGATTGGAATATTGATCGATTAAAAACACAAAAAAGTTCCGATTTTCATCGGGACTTTTCGTTTCTACACAATAATTCCAAAAAGAAAGTGTATTTATTCTAGTGAAAAATCATTCTATTACCTCCAGAAGGCTTTTCCTTCATACCAAACTTATTCAGTTTATACGTTAATGAAAACATTACATATCTCTTTAAAACTGTATTTTCTTCGTCGCGAATATTAGTTGGCGAAATAGTTCGAGTAGCACTTTGATTCTGATTTAATAAATCATAAACCTTTACTTTAGCCGTCATTTTTTTATCAAAAAAGCTATACGCTAAACTAGTGTTCCATAAATAAAAATCCTTCTTGAAACCATCTGCAATATTAGAATTATAAGTATATCCAAAATCATTCCCGAAAACCCAATTCTTAGGCCAGTAATTTGTTGTTTGAATATTGAAACGATGAATCACACTTGAGGCTCCGGTAGTTCTATAATTCGTATATTTTGAGTCGTTGTAAGTGAAATTATAAGTTGGCGCTATAGAAAGCAACTCTCCGTAATCGTAAGTAAAGTTGGCTCTTGGATTCAGCCTTACTGTATTGGCTTCGAACATTTCTCCATTAACAAATCCTTTTGACAAACCGTAATTACCGCTAAAACCTACACCATATTTAAAACTATGAGCTTCTCTTTTTGTTGACTTATTCCAGTTTGCTCCAAACCATCCCGAATAGGTTCCAGAAACGTTTTCAAAAGTTGTAGTGCTCTTAATATTAGCATCATAAAGTGTTGAAGAGACTACTTGATCGCCATATAAATTCCCTCCAATATAAATAGAGTAACCAGAACGAGTAGCATAATCAAAATTGCGGAAACTAAAATAACCCCATTGATTGCTACTAGGTTTTAAATTTACATTTCCTCTAACAGTGCTCAGCGGATTTGACAAATCTTCCACAGGCAAAACTTGGTTAGCGTTAGGAAAATCTACATCATAACTATAATTCAGATAGATTGATTTTGATTTAGTAAAACGATATCCTACTCTCGCATTCGCATACGGCAATACATAATTTTTAGACAAACTAGTGGGTAAACCAAGATAAAATGAATTGTTATCAAACTGTGTGATAGATGGTCCAACGTTAGCACTTATATCATATTTTTTCTTGTTGAGAGAAAATCCTGCTTGAGGGCGAAAGGTTGTTGTAGAAGATGTCAAATAATTAGTCAATTCTGGATTCAAATCAGAATAAGATTGAGAACCCGCATTAAAATCAAACGTATTTCTATTATCAGATTTGAATTCGTTACTGTAGTTCATTCCAACTTTTATATTTAAAGAATCCGTTATTGGTTCAGAATATTCAATTTCAGCAACATATTTATCAACTATATTTCTATTTTTTCTAACCTGATCACGAACTATGTCAGGATTAGTACCTTGATAAAATACCGTATTACTTTTATTTAAAGAGCTTAATTCCTCTTTTGAATTATCATTATCGAATGACGCACTTAAAAAACGGCCTTTACGTTTGAATCTTTTATTAAAGTTAATCGCATTACTAAAACTTCCTCTATCACTATCATCAAAACTTTGGGATTTGCTATCATTTATTAATTGTCCGCTGTCATTGAAAGATTTTTCAAAAGAATCATTAGTGAATTTTGAATTCGATTTCATGAATTTTGGACCAACAAAAATAGTTGCAGTCGAGTCTACTATATACTCTAGTTGAAAACTTAAATTATGTCCAAAATTCTCACCGTTTGTTGTCGCTTCTGATTCTCTGGTAATATTTCCTGTTGGTAAAAAAGTAATTACTTTGCTTCTGTTTAAATTATCAGAATTCGAATTGGAGAAAAAATAACTTCCGCTAGTTTCCACATCTTTTATCAGTTCATCAGCATAATTTATACCTACCATATTCGAACGGGTAATTCCATTTCCCGCACCAAAACGATTTCCATTTACCGTAAAAGCACCACCACTGGAGTTGTACGATATCGAACTATTTCGACCACCGCCCATATTATCAAAAATTTCATCCATAGAAAATCCTGTGGAATTGATATTGTTAGAAGAAGCCAATAAACTTATCTTTCTTTTACCCTTAAAATAATTTATCAAAGCACTACTCTCGTAACGATCATCCGTACCATAACCTCCCATAAATCGTCCAAAGAAACCTTTGTTCTTCTTTTCATCGATGGTTAAATTAATACTGGCGTTATTAGAAGTCGAAGCTTCCTTGCTCAATTCTTCTTTCTTAGTTTTGGTATCTGAAATTTGCACTTTATTGATTATGTCTGAAGGCAAACTTTGTAATGCAATTTTTCCATCTTTATCAAAGAATGGTTTTCCATTTACTAAAATCTGATTTACATCTTTTCCATTTACGGTAATTTTACCATCAGTCCCTACTTCTACTCCAGGCAATTGTTTCAATAAGGTTTCTACATTCGCATCAGGGCGAACTTTAAAGGAGGAAGCATTAAATTCTAGGGTATCTTTTTTAATTCGAATAGGTGGCGCATCATTTTTTATCACCACTTCATTCAAATTATTAGCATTTTCGATTAATGACAAAATTGCAAAGTCTTTGCTTTCAGATATTGATGGGATTTCTTTTTTAAAGGTTTCGTAACCCAAATAAGAAATTTTCAAAAAGAAAGGTTTGGTAATTTTTTTGGTATCCATTTTAAAGAAACCATTTTTATCTGAAATCGTATAATCAATAACAGTGGAGTCTTTTACTGAAGTCAAAAATACAGTTGCAGCCTCAATAGGAACTTGAGTTTTTTTATCTAATATTTTGCCTTTAAGACTAATGTTGCTTTGTGCAAATGCGGAAATGCTTAACAAAATTGTTAAGATAAGTAAGTGCTTTTTTGCCATAACTAAAAAATTCGCTGTGATGATTTTCAATCAGCAGCGAATTAAGTTATTTATTTTATAAAAATGATATTTCTTACCTTAATTTTAACATCTATTTTTCTCTAATATAAATGTCAATTGGCACGCCTGAAAAGTCCCAATTTTCTCTAATTTTATTTTCAAGATACCGCTTATAAGGTTCTTTTACATATTGTGGCATATTAGCAAAAAACACAAACTGAGGAGTTGGCGTAGGCAATTGCATGCAATATTTAATTTTCACGTACTTTCCTTTAGTTGCTGGCGGTGGATAGGCTTCAATTACTTTCAACATAAATTCATTGAATTTTGACGTAGCTATACGTTGTTGCCTATTTTCATACACTTTTACAGTTGCTTCAAGTGCTTTTAATAAACGCTGTTTAGTTAAAGCAGATACAAAAAGAATGGGCACATCAGTAAATGGCATTAACTCTTCTCTTATTTTTTCTTCATAATCACGGGTTGACATGGTCTCTTTTTCAACTAAATCCCATTTATTTACTAAGATTACAACTCCTTTTCTATTTTTCTCCGCTAACCAAAAAATACTTTGATCCTGTCCTTCAAATCCACGCGTAGCATCAATAATTAAGATACAAATATCTGCATGCTCAATTGCACGTACAGAACGCATCACTGAGTAAAATTCTAAATCCTCTTTTACTTTAGCTTTACGACGAATTCCCGCAGTATCAACTAAGTTGAATTCGAATCCAAAACGGTCAAATTTTGTATCAATAGAATCACGAGTAGTTCCAGCAATATCAGTAACTATATATCGATCCTTCCCTATTAAAGCATTTATAAAACTTGATTTTCCAGCATTGGGACGACCAACTACCGCAAAACGTGGTAAAACTATTTCTTCTTGAGTAGGCTCTGGTTTTATAGGAAAAGCATCAATTAACGCATCTAATAAATCTCCAGTTCCACTTCCTGAAATACTTGCAAAAGTATAATATTCACCTAAACCAAGATTGTAAAACTCAACTGCATCTTTTTCCCTCATCGAGTTATCTACCTTATTTACAGCAAGTAAAACTGGCTTTGTTACCTTACGCAATAATTTGGCAACAGCATCATCCATTGGAGTAATCCCTTCTTCAACATCCACTACAAAAATAATAACATCGGCCTCGTCTATTGCAAGTTCTACTTGCTTGCGTATTTCACCCTCAAATACATCATCTGAACCGCGTATGTAACCGCCAGTATCAATAACCGAAAATTCTTTTCCATTCCATTCGCTTTTTCCATAATTTCGATCACGAGTAACTCCCGAAACAGAATCTACGATTGCTTCTCTTCTTTGTATCAATCGATTAAATAATGTCGATTTTCCTACGTTTGGCCTTCCTACAATGGCAACTATGTTATTCATAAAACTATATTCTTATATTTTGCAAAGGTAGTATATAATACCATGACTATCAATTTTTTTGATATATTAGCGCAACCTTACCATATTAACGGAAGCAAATCAAGATTATGGATACTAACAATGAAATACGACTAAGATTACGATTTTATAAGGATGTAATGATTAGTTCTGAAGTTTTAAGTCAAAAATTTGCCGCTTTTGCTAAATCAGCTCCCACTAATTATGGAATAAAAACAAGAGGAAACCATATTTGGCTAAATATAAAAGGGTCGCAAAAATCTTATTATTCTCCAGACTTACATTTAGAATTTGAAGCTAAAAACGAAAATGAAACACATATTAGGGGACTTTTTGGACCAGATCCTACTTTATGGACACTGTTTATGTTCCTGCACTTTGTAATTGCTGGAATATTTTTAATTTTTTGCGGTATCGCCTACTCCAACTCCGTTTTAAATCAAAGTTATACCTTTGATTTGGTAGTTCTTATGCTAATGGTTATTTGCTGGTTTTTACTTTATTTTATTGCTAAACAAATTCGAAACAACGGAAACGACCAAATGCACGAACTTGAAAATTTATTTGCAGAAATCGTAGCATCTTAATTATAATGTTCAAATTAGCACTTAATTATAGCTATAAATTTACAAAGACTTTTCAGTTAAGTTTTAGTACATAACTATCTAATTTGCTTTTCTTCACTCAAAACAGTAATAACACTCAATTTTCCATTTCGTATTAGTTTAAAAAAATCAGTATTAAAAATAATTCTAATACTGATTTATAATAAAACTCTTATGTGAGTAGTAAAAAAGATAAGCACCATACTATTGATTATAACCAAATCGTTTTAACATGTTAGTATTACTTCTCCAATTTTTATTTACCTTCACGTATAATTCAATATGTATTTGTTTACCAAAGAATTTCTCCAAATCGGCGCGTGCTTCCATCCCTACTTTCTTTAGAGCAGTACCTTTATGACCTATAATGATTCCTTTTTGAGTATCTCTTTCTACCATAATCAAAGAACGAATTCTAATAATATCATCAGTTTCAACAAACTCTTCCGTAACAATTTCAACAGCGTATGGGATTTCTTTACTGTAATTCAATAATATTTTTTCTCGAATCGTTTCATTTACAAAAAAACGTTCGGGTTTATCAGTCAATTGATCTTTCGGATAATAAGCGGGAGATTCCGGTAATAACTCAATTATTCTACCAAAAATTTCTGGCACATTAAAATTTTTCAGAGCAGATATTGGAAAAATTTCAGCATTCGGAACTTTAGCAGTCCAAAAAGCTACTTGCTCTTCTAGCTGCTCTTGGTTTGAATTATCAATTTTGTTTAGTAACAATAAGACTGGAATCGTAGCGTGAATAATTTTATTAAAAAAAGCTTCATCTTTTAAATCCTGTTCACCTATTTCTACCATGTAAATCAATATATCAGCATCTTCAAAGGCTGATTTTACAAAGTTCATCATCGAAGCTTGCATTTCATAAGCTGGTTTGATGATTCCAGGAGTATCTGACAATATTAATTGAAAATCTTCTCCGTTAACTATTCCTAAAATTCTATGACGAGTTGTTTGTGCTTTAGATGTAATTATAGACAATCTTTCTCCCACGAAAGCATTCATTAATGTTGATTTCCCAACATTTGGATTGCCTATTATATTTACAAAACCTGCTTTATGTTGCATTTCTTTTTTATTTATTTCGCAAAGGTAGTTATATCAAGTCAATAGATAAAATAAAACATTTTTTTAAATTTATGTTTGGCTTTGTTAAATTTAGTTGTACATTTGCACTCACAAATCGCGGGATAGAGCAGTAGGCAGCTCGTCGGGCTCATAACCCGAAGGTCACAGGTTCGAGTCCTGTTCCCGCTACTAAGATTTTATTGAGATTATAAACGCATATCGCGGGATAGAGCAGTAGGCAGCTCGTCGGGCTCATAACCCGAAGGTCACAGGTTCGAGTCCTGTTCCCGCTACTAGAAAAGCTTCAGAGTAATCTGGAGCTTTTTTTATATCTAAAAAATAGAGAAAGGCTTATATCCGCCAAGGCGGACACAGGTTCGAAGCTCCGCCGCAGCGGAATACTAAGAAAGCTTCAGAGAAATAAGAGGATTTTTTGTTTATATTTATACTGAAAAGATCACATGGAAGAATTTATTGTCTATATCCTCTATTCCAAAAAATTTAATCAAAATTATACTGGATTCACTTCTAATTTAATTGAAAGATTCAAATCTCATAATTTATTAGCAACATAAGGGCATACCATTAGATACAGACCTTGGACTGTGATTCATGTTGATTTTTTCTATTCTAAAGCAGCAGCCATGACAAGAGAAAAATATTTTAAATCAGGAATTGGTAGAGAATTTATTCAAAACCTTATTGTTAACTATTAGTCTCCAAGTCTCATATCCACACAAGTTCGAGTCTTCACCGAGACGAACTACTAAAAAAGCTTCACAGAAATGTGAAGCTTTTTTTATTTTAAATCACTTTTGTAATTCAATCTATGGGCACTGATCACAAATAAGCGCTATAGCGAAGTAAGTCCTATCCCAGCGATTGAAGTTCTCATATAAAACATAATAATCAAGGAAATCAGTTTTTAGACCACCTATTTTATATTCAAATTGAAAAATAAAAAACACGCTTAAATAAATATATTTTTTAATTAACTGATCAAGATTACTATTACAAAGTAAATAGTCATTCGCACAGCATTGCACGAGACTTTCTCTTAGAGAAAGTTATTAAAATAAATAATTCGTAAAAGTAATTTTAATCAAAATCTCTTTTATTTTTGCCAAATGCTAGAAATTATTTATCAAGATGAATACATTATCGCAATAAATAAACCAAGTGGATTGCTTGTCCATAAATCTTTTTATGCGCGCGATGCAAAAGTGTATGCTATTCAAGAATTAAGAAATCAAATAGGAGGACAACACGTTTATCCTATTCATCGTTTAGACCGCAAAACATCTGGTGTTTTATTATTTGCATTGGACAAAGCGGTTTTGAAAATTATGAATGATCGTTTTTCCACACGCGAAGTTGAAAAAAAATATTTAGCGATTTTACGTGGCTGGGCACCCAATGAACTAACGATTGACTATGATTTAACTAATGATGTTGGTGTTGGGCAAAATGCAATCACCTACTTTCATCGTTTGCAAAATGCCGAAGTTGAATTAGAATTTAACAATCAACCAACGTCGCGATATTGTTTAGTAGAAGCAATTCCTGAGACTGGACGTATGCATCAATTACGAAAACATTTTAAACATATCTTTCACCCTATTTTAGGAAGTCGCCCACATGGTTGTAACAAACAAAATAAATTATGGCTGGAGAATTATGACCTTAAAGGAATGATGCTTCATGCACATCAGTTGACTTTTTATCATCCAGTAAAAAATGAACAAGTAATCTTAAATGCAAAGATTAATGAAGAATTTAGTAAAGTAGCTACCATTCTTAATCTGGATTTACGTAGATATAAATAGAATAATAATTTTAAATTGTAATTTTAAATATTCTTGTATTTTGAAAGTTAATATGCCCATTTTAAAATATTATTCTAAGCCTATAAAAACTGCTTCGTTATAATAGTACTTCCTGCCACTAAAAAAGCTTCAAAGAAATGTAAAGCTTTTGTCATTTGAAATCATCGTAATACTGGATCAATTCATTATTCGTGTTCTTTATTCTAGAAAATTTATTAAAAACGCCACTACTCTTACTTCGAGTTTAATAGAAAAATTTAAATTTAACATCATTCCTCATGAAAAATTATATATTTAGACAATTTAAATCATGTGAAAAAATTCACATAAAATTTTATAGTTTTCAAACAGAAGCCATGAATGGTAACAAATAAGTTATCTCAGGTAGTGTAAAAGAATTTATTAAAAATCGCCTTTTTTGTTCTTAAAAATAGGAGTGTCTAATAATTATTGAATTAATGATCCATTGCTCTTATTGCATGTTGATAAAAATATTTACAATTAAATATTTTCTATTGCTTTAGCTAGCTCAACATCTTTATCTGTAACTCCATCTGCATCATGGGTGCTCAATCGAATGTTTACTTTATTGTACACATTATACAATTCAGGATGGTGGTTATTTTTCTCTGCTTCTACACCTACTTGGATAATAAAACCAAGAGCTTGCGAAAAATTTTTAAATTTAAATTTTTTTTCAATTCCATTATTGTCAAAATGCCAACCATTTAGTTCCTTTAAATGTTCTTGAATAGATTCTTCTGAATATGTTTTCATGATTTTATATTTTTATAAAGTTAGTTAAATTTAATTCAACAAAAGATATATTAAGTTTAATGACTAATTTTGGTGAAATATTATTTTTTAATTTGGATTCAGCATACTCATTCATTATTTACGAAAATACTTCTGAACTTCCCGTTAATTGGGATGAGTTAGCAATTTCGACAATTTTTTTAAGTACACAATACTTTACAGTTTTAGAAAAATCATCACCTGAAAATATGATTTGCTATTTCATTGGAATTTTTGAAAATGAAAAGTTAATTGGTATTGCACTTTCTCAGTTTTTGGATTTGAAAAAATTAGAGTCCTTTGGTGATCGTGATAAACGAACTAAAACAAAAATTCGGAATTTTATATTTAAAAATTTTGCTTCTCAAGTTCTTGTATTAGGAAATAATATGTTGACCGGCCAGAATTCCTATACTTTGATGAACGGATTTGATGATAAAAAAGCCATTCAAACCTTATATAAAGCAGCATCAAGTATAAAAACTAATTTTGCAAATAAAGGCATTAAAGTTCATATTACCACTTATAAAGATTTTAATAAAGAAGAAATTAAAAATTTTGATATTCCAGAATTAAATAAAGAGCATCAGTTTTCTACGCAACCTAATATGATTTTTACAATTGATGAAAATTGGAAAACGGAACAAAATTATATCGATTCTCTTTCTAAAAAATATCGAGATCAATATAAAAGAGCCAGAAAAAAAGCTAGTCTTCTTGAGAAGAGAAAACTGTCGTTGGCGGAAATCATTAGGTTAGAGGACGAAATATATAATCTATATTTACATGTAGCTCAGAATGCACCCTTTAATACTTTCTTTTTGCCAAGAAATCATTTTAAAGTTTTTAAAGAAACATTTAAAGATAAATTTTTATTTTATGGCTATTTCATTGGCGATAAGCTGATTGGCTTCAACACGCTTATTAAAAATGGAAATGTGATGGAGACTTATTTTTTAGGTTATGACGAAAGTATCCAACGAGAATATATGCTTTACCTGAATATGTTATATGATATGATTGCTTATTCGATCAATAAAAATTTTGATGAAATAGTTTTTGCACGTACAGCTTTAGAAATTAAAAGTTCAGTAGGCGCTAAACCACAAAAAATGTATGGAATTATTTCTCACACAAATCCATTTCTCAATTCTTTTATGTCTCGAATATTTAAATATTTAGAACCAGAAACGACTTGGCAACAGCGAAATCCATTTAAATAATGATTTGCTGTAATTTTGGAATCGCTACTTTCATTTGTCTTGGCAAGATTGTGATATCTAATTGTTTTTCCATTCCACAATACTCACCATCAATTTGAAAACTCACAGGAACATTTGTCAAAATAGTTGCTTTTTCAGTTGAAATAATTTGGACATCATTAGTTTCTATTGGTATGTTTCCAGTGATAATTTTACCAAGTACAATTAAGTCCATATTCTTTAAAATAACGAGTTCAAACTTTCCGTCGTCCATTTTTCCATTTGGATTTATGGTTATTCCAGTTCCATATTTTTGCGAATTAGCAATAACAATCATTCGCGCTTCGCAAATAACAGTAGGAAATTCCCCTGTAATCGTTACAATAAATGGATCGTCTAAATCAGCTAATGTATATAAGCTTTGTAAAGCATAACCTAATTTTCCCCTAATGGCACTGTTTTCATAATTTTTGATCATTTCAGCATTTAATCCTAAATCACTAAGATGAATACTTTTTTTACCATTTATGCAAATGATATCCACTTCCATATAATGATTAAAAAATGCAATTTCTAGATTCTGCTCAATAGTTTCTGGCAAATTTAAATCTACTGCTAAACCGTTAGCCGATCCAGCAGGTAAAATCCCAATTATCACATCAAATTCTTGCACAGCCTCTGCCACCATTTTTATAGTTCCATCACCTCCAGCTATTATTATACGATCCGGTTTAAGCAAATTACAAAGCTCTTTAATCTCGTCAATATCCGAAACTCCAGAAGTGTAATAAGTGGAGAGAGTAATTTTGTACTTTTCAACAAAAAAATTTACTGATTCGATAAGTGCAGACTTATCTAAACCACCGGAAATAGGGTTAACAATTAGGATATTATTATTTTTCAAGATTTATTCAGGATTATTAATTAAAAAACTTTACTTTCATCTTTTTTCAAATGTAGTACAATTTATGAAACCTATTTTAAAATTATATCGCGGTTACGCTAATGAACAAGAATTAATAGTCATGGGACATGTTTTTAGACCCACCTCACTTGAAGAATATAATTTCCAAAAAAAGAATTTAAAAAATGCCACATCAGTCATTAAAATGTTTCAAATAAAAACGCAAGCTAATGCTGATGTATATTTAGATTATTATGATACTAAAATACATACTAAAACATTAAACGATGGTTATTTTAAGTTTTGCGTTCCTCTTGATCAAAGCATAACTTATGGTTGGATTAATTATCAGGTAAGTATCATTCATAAGGAGGAAACTATTATTACAAAGGAAACTTATATTAGACCACACAAAGGAAATCTTGGAATTATTTCAGATATTGACGATACTTTTTTAGTATCGCACACAAAGAATCCTTTAAAAAAATTATATGTATTACTATTTAAAAATGTAAATAAAAGAAAAGTTTATGATGACGTAGTCTCGCACTATCAAGCGTTAAGCACTGCAGGAAGAAAAAAACATGGTGAACAAAATGCTTTTTTTTATGTTTCTAGCAGTGAATGGAATTTATACCGCTTTATTATAAAATTCACAGAACTTCATAAACTCCCAAAAGCGGTATTATTATTAAAAGATATTAAAACAAGCTTAAAAGATTTTATTTTTACGGGTCATGGTGATCATAATCATAAGTTTGAGAAGATAAAACACATTTTAGAATTTTATCCTAACTTAGAATATGTACTTTTAGGAGACGACTCCCAACAAGATGTTTTTTTATACGAAGCAATTGCCAAAATTTTTCCTATTACTGTAAAAGCCGTTTATATAAGACAAACGTCAGCAAAAAAGAAAGATAAGGTACTATCTGTAATGGAAAATCTACAATCGCTTAATGTTGCTATTTGCTATTTTAAAGATAGCGCAGAGGCTATTGCTCATTCAAAATCAATTGGAATTATTTGATACAAAAAAGAGTCCTTTTATGGACTCTTTACAATTTATGAATTATCAATTTCTTCTTGAACAAGTTCCCAATCTAAAAGAAGCTTGTCTAATTCTGCTTTTTTCTTGTTATAAGCTATAAAAAATTTAGCATCTTCAATATGCTTATCATAATTAGAACTCAACATTTTATCATCTTGTTGAATATCTTTTTCTAATTGTTTTATTTGGCTTTCTACCTTACTGAGTTTATTTTGTAAAGCTTTCCCTTTCTTTTGATCTTCGTATGAAGCCTTATTACTTTCCTTAGGAGAAGTTCCTTTTTGGGCATCTTTTTTCTCTACTTCCCGCATATTTTCCATATTGCGTTGCTCCAGAAAATAGTTGATGTCTCCTAAATATTCTTTTATTTTTTGATCCTTAAATTCGTAAACTAAATTTGACATTCCTTGCAAGAAATCCCTATCATGCGATACTAATAATAAAGTTCCACCAAACTTTTGCAAAGCTGCCTTCAACACATTTTTAGATTTAATATCCAAGTGATTTGTAGGCTCATCCATTAATAAAACATTAATAGGCTGTAAAAGTAGTTTGCAAAGCGCTAAACGGTTTCTTTCGCCTCCTGACAGCACTTTTACCTTTTTCTCTACGTCATCTCCTCTAAATAAGAAAGATCCTAACATATCACGCACTTTCATACGGTTTGTATCTGCCGCTGCGTCCTCCATAGTTTGAAGCAAAGTTATTTCTCCATCTAAATATTCGGCTTGATTTTGAGCGAAATAACCTAGTTGCACATTATGACCTAATTTAATATTTCCATTATATTCAAATTCATCAACTATAGCTTTAATAAAAGTTGATTTACCTTGGCCGTTTTGACCTACAAAAGCAATTTTACTTCCACGTTCAACTAAAAGATTAATATCTTTTAAAATAGTTTTATCACCGTAGCTTTTTGTAACATGCTCTGCTTCTATCACTACTCTTCCAGGTTCTTTAGAAACTGGAAAAGTTATATTCATTACTGAATTATCATCTTCATCAACTTCAATACGATCCACTTTATCTAACTTTTTAATTAAAGATTGCGCCATTGATGCTTTAGAGGCTTTGGCACGGAATTTTTCTATTAATTTTTCCGTTTCTTCAATTTTTTTAGCTTGATTTTTTTGAGTAGCTAATTGCTTTTCTCTAATTTCATGGCGTAAAGTTAAATACTCAGAATATGGTTTATTAAAATCATACGCTTTACCAAGCGAAATTTCAATTGTTCTATTAGTGACATTGTCTAAAAACATTTTATCATGCGAGACAATTACAACTACTCCAGGATAATTTCGTAGAAAGCTTTCTAACCAAATAATACTTTCAATATCCAAGTGATTTGTAGGCTCATCAAGTAATAATATATCATTAGCTTGTAGTAATAATTTAGCTAGTTCTATTCTCATTCTCCAACCGCCTGAAAAGGTCTCCGTTTGATTATCAAATACTTCTCTTTTAAAACCTAAACCGAGCAAAATTTTCTCTGTATCGCCCACATAATTATAACCACCAAGTAATTCAAAACGATGGGTATAATCAGATAGATCTTCTATAATTTGGCTATATTCATCACTCTCATAATCTGTGCGCGTAACTAATAAATGATTAATTTCTGCTAATTTCTTTTCTACGATCTTTATATCGGTAAAAGCCTCATAAGCTTCTTCGAGAACAGTTCTTCCTTGTTCGAAATCAATATCTTGACGCAAGAAACCCATTCGCACTTCTTTTTCGGTTGCGATTTGACCGGAATCAGGTTTGAAATCTCCAGCAAGAATTTTAAGCATTGTCGATTTACCTGCGCCATTTTTTCCAACAAGTCCTACTCGGTCGCCAGCACCTAAACGAAAGGTAACTTCTTCGAATAAATAGGTACCTCCAAAAGAAACAGATAAATTATGTATATTAAGCATGTATTGTGATTTTATTCCTTTTTGAATACGTAATTTTGTACTTCCAAAAATGGAAAAATTAAATTTTTTGCAAATGTTAAAAAAAGGATCCAAATTATATAGCATTTTAACAGGAACTTGTCCAAAATGTCAAAATGAAAGTATGTATTTAGATAAAAATCCGCTTCACCTAGGCAATATATTAAAAATGAATGAAAATTGCAGCCATTGTGGTTTGCGATACCAATTAGAACCTTCTTTTTTTTACGGTGCCATGTATGTTAGTTATGGTCTAAATGTTGCCCTTGGAATTGCAGCCTTTTTAGTGTCATTTTATATTTTCGGCTCAGGATTAAAAGTGGCCTTTATTGTAATTATTTTAGCGATCATAATTTTATTTCCATTAGTTTTAAGAATGTCTAGAAATATTTATATAAACATGTTTGTGTCCTACGACCCTAAAACTAAATTAAAATAATTAAAGTATGCTTTTTTTAAATCTATTGATGTCTATCTCTTTGTCTAAGGGAATTTTATATTCAATAGATTCAAAAAGTGCTTTAGCCATTGCAGGTCCAAGCATAACTCCTCTAGTTCCTAAACCATTTAAAACGTGTATGGAGTTATGAATTTGATGTGTTCCTACTAGAGGTCGTCTGTCTTTTACTGTAGGACGAACTCCCGCAAAATGAGATATAATTTCGAAATCACAGATTATTATTTCTTTAATCCTATCTATCAGTTCTTGTTTTCCTTCATCTGTAGGTAAATCGGTCTTATCTTTCCAATTATACGTTGCCCCTACTTTAAATAAGTGATCGCCTAATGGCAAAATAAACACGCTGGTATTAACTATTACATCTAATGATAATCCAGGCGCCTTTATGATAAATAATTCACCTTTGGTTCCATCTAATGGTAGGTAATTAAAGAATGGATTACTGTGTATTCCAAAACCTTCAGCAAAAATGATATTTCTCGCTTCTATATTTTTATAGAGTAAACTATTATCTGCAATTTTCATAGCTCCATATTCAAAACTGCTTTCATCCAGCCAATTATTTAAATCTAAATAATTTCTATATTCTTTTAAAAGAAGTGCAGTGTCAATATAACCGCTTTGCAAAACTTCCCCATAACCATAAGCCGAATCGATACCTTCAAATTTATTTGATAAAACCTTTGGAGATAAAAATGGAGCTAATCCTATTTTATCTGAAGCTGCAAACCAGTTATTCTGTTCTTCGATAGAGAAAAATTTTCTGAAAATCGGAAGTTTAAAATCTACTTTTATCGAAAGTTTACATTCTAAAGCGGTATAAAATTCACTCATTATTGTTAGTTGCTCCTGCGCTTTCCAAACTTCGCTAAAACGCTTTAAGATAACTGGATTATAAAGACCACCAGCAATTTTAGAAGAATTCTGAGAATTGTTATCTATAACATAAATGGATTTGTCATTTTGTAATGCTACTTCTGCAAAAGCTATCCCTGCTAAACCAGAGCCAACTATTAAAAAATCAATCATTGATCTAATTTTTTTTTAAATAAACAATTATTTAAATTAAAAAAACTCCTACCAGTAAAGGCGGAGTTTTATCTTTTAGTGAAAATGGATTAATAGTTCCACATATCTGATTCAAAATTTCTAATTTTTTCTTTGACTCTTTCTGATTCTAGTAATTGATTTTGAGCATTATTTTTCATATACTCGTCAATAGTTCTATCACCATAAACATTTTCTTCCTTATATATAATACTGTTGAAACGTCTAGAATTTAGAATTTGATCAAATGAAACTGGCATCGCTGAATTTTTTTCATTAAAGGCTTTTGCTTGATGCAAAACATCTCTTGCTGCGGGAAAAAATACCCAAAACAATTCTATATAATCTTTCTCATCATTATTCATCGTGTAAACATCAGGAGTTACTGGACAAATTCCTAGTAAGCGATATTTCAATTCACTTTGGCGTTTATCAAAATACCAATATCCTTTGATTTTATATTGCAAAACATCTGCAGCTGTTAAGTCTTGCTTTAAAATATACTCTTCTGAGATATTTTTACCTGCGTTTATTTGTTCTCTTCCCGCATCAGTAGTGTCAATACGTGTCAAAGAGCTTTGAATATCTTGTAACGATTTTTTAGTGTTAAAATAACTATCGGTATATACCTCAGTGATCTCTCCATTTTTCATAGCTTTAGTAAGCACATCATAAAGCGAGCGTCTACTAGGACCTATATTAGTTGTATCTACTGGAAAATATAATGCAAAATTGATTCTCTCGCTTAGGTCGATAATCTCCCAAGTGGTTTTACCCATCATCACATCTCGATCTTCAACATAACCATAAGTTAATGGTTTGTCATTATCCGATTTTAGTTGTGCGGTCGTTTTAAATCCTATTTGATCTGGAGTCTTTGCATTAAGCAAATTTGACTGCGCAAATGAGACACCACCAAACGCCAAGGACAGTAACGCAATTAAACTAATTTTTAATTTATTCATCTGATACTTTCTATATTAAAGTAGGCTATAAACCTTATTTTATTGTATTTCAAAAATTACTGGGGCAGTTCTAGGTAGTAAATAACTACCTGCTCCACTTAGCTTTGTTTTAATCTCAGAAATTGTAACTTGATCCCCTTTACCCGCTTTAGCAAGTACAGCCTTACATTGTGCATTTAATTTATTTCCTTGCACAACAACTGTAGGTTGTCCTGTTAATTTAAGATTAAAACCCACTACATCTAAACCTACCTCAAAATCAAAATCAAGTAATTTAGCTCCAATAGTGGCAATCTCAAGATTCGATTTAGGTCCTTTTACTACACCCATTTCTCCTCTAATAGTCCCTGTTGGGCCTGGGATACCTTTTATTCTAAATAATTTTCTGTCTGATACTTTTTCACCATTAGGTAAAGTTCCCGTAACTGTAATAGTTACTTCATCTCCACCACCAGGTGATAGATTGTATTTACCTTTACCCGCTGGACTTAACCCCGGAGCTGAAGCAGAAATTTTATCCGCACCAATACCTGCAAAAGAAACTGATATAGGATTTACAACACCTCTATAAACAACATTCATTTTATCAGCAGAAATTGTAGCAGAATTTGGTTTAGGAACAACAACGTAATTGCCTTTAAATTTTAAAGGAATCGATTTACCATCTTCCATAAATGTAAATTGTCCATTTATTGCTTGCTCCCCTACATTTCCAGCAGTCATAGCTATTAAAGCTTGACCATTTACAATTTTTCCAGGACCAGAAAATGAAGTTGGTTTTGTATTTTGGTCATATCTTCCCAAAACCACTTTTCCTGTTACTTTCTCACCTTGAAAATAGGCGCTTTTATCAAGAACTACAATGGCTTCATAATTACTATATGAAGCAGCTGCAACGGCCGCTTTTCCTAATAAAGTATTATAAACATCAGTTTCTGTTTTCCTTACATCATTTTGCCAAGCTGATAATTTTGCTAATGAAGCAACTGCTGGAAATCCTTTAAAGTGATAATCTAAATAATCGATGTCAATTCCATCTTTATTTTTAACTTTAGACAAATCAAATTTACTATCTACTTCAGCGATTATTGATGCTAGTTTAGGGTTATTACCAAGTGCCAATTTCATATCAGCCTTATACTTTTCAATTGTAGCAATAACTTCATTTCCTTTAGCTGAATTACCATTTGGACCAAACCACAAATTATCAATATTGTCGCCTTTATCCATCTCTTCATAAGGTAACTTTCCTGTCTCAGGATCAACTTCATAACCTGCTAAAAGTTCTGATTTTATCGAACCTATATATTCATAAAAATTTTTGGTAATTGTTTCCACTTTATGAGCGGTAACTGAAGCTACATTAAATTCTCCTCCAGCCTCAGCAGCTTTCGCATCTAAACCTACTAACATTTGATTATTAGAAAGTTCAGCAGAGACGTTTGAATTTTCAAATTTTTCATTCATTAATCCAAAAGCTGACAATACTTCTTTGGACATATTAAGTGCTAACATTGCGATAAAAACCAAGTACATTAGGTTGATCATCTTCTGTCTAGGGGTTAACTTTCCTCCTGCCATATTTTCTAATAATTAGTTTATTATTGATTATAGTTTAAAACTAATTATCCTTTATTACTCATTGCAGAAAGCATTCCTCCGTAAACATTATTAAGTGAAGATAAATTAGTAGTTAAAGACTGCATTTGATCCTTTAATTTTAAATTATTTTCTGCAACTTCTTCATTTATTTGAGCGTTTCTTGAAGCGCTTTGTAATTGAATTTTATACAAGCTATTTAACGATTCCATTTGAGCTGCCGCTAAAGACAGTTCCTCACTATATTTTTTTGTAGAAGCAATAGAATCAACTGTTGGAGCAATACCTTTAGCAGCAGATTCAAAATTTTTAATACTGTTTCCCAAACTTGCCATTAATTCACTATCAATTTTAGCGTCTTTTAACATTGCATCTAATTTTTGAGATAACATTCCTTGAGTATCTGTCGTGGCTTCAACTTTATTAGCAACTACTCTTGATTGACCATTTCCTAATTCAGGGTAAACTAATGTCCAATCTAAATCTTTATCAACAGGCTCAAAAGCTGATAAAGCAAAGATAAATGCTTCTACAACTAGACCTATTGTAAGCATTAAATTCCCAGTTAAAAATCCAAATTCAATATGTGTGATCTTAAATAATGCTCCAAGGATTACAATTGCAGCTCCCATGCCGTAAAAGAAATTCATAGTTTTTTTGCTCAATAATGCCATAATATTTTTTTATTTATGTTTTAATAGAATTAGTTCAATTTAATTATTTCTTTTTCACGTTTACAGTGGTTTGTAAACCCATATAATCTTGTACAGTTCTAAAACCAATATAACTCCTGGCTGAATCAGCATATTCGTAATCTCTAGTGCTAACTTGTAGATAATAAGCTACATCTTTCCAAGATCCTCCGCGTAAAACTTTTCGCTTATTAGATTCATCATATACATTTGGATTCATAGATGAAACAAATTCATAAGCATTCGGATCATAAGAAGAGTCAGTCCACTCTGAGACGTTACCCGCCATATTATAAAGGTTATACCCATTTGGATCAAAAGATTTAGCTTCTACTGTATATAATGCTTCATCAGCTGCATAATCTCCTCTATTCGGTTTAAAATTTGCTAGAAAACAACCTCTATCATTTTTAGTATACGGACCACCCCATGGATAAGTTGCTGATTGTAAACCACCTCTAGCGGCATATTCCCATTCAGCTTCTGTTGGCAATCTAAAGCTATTAACTAAATCTCGACTTTTTTTCTTTGATTTTAAGTACGTATTTTTATTTAAAGTTCTCCAAGCACAAAATGCTTTTGCCTGAGACCACTTAACCCCTACTACTGGATAATTACCATACGCTTTATGCCAAAAATAATCGTTATGCATTGGTTCATTGTAAGAATAGGCAAAATCTTTAATCCAAACGGTGGTGTCTGGATAGACATTTACCACCTCTGGTTTAATAAAATCTTTTCGTTTTCCCACTTTAGCCTTAGCTGCTGCTTGAATATCCATCCAAGAATAACGGAAATTTAACTTATTAACATCAATTGTTCGCAAACCATTATACGATTCCGCTAAAGGAATATACATAGAGTCCATTACTTCTGTATAATATTCATCAGGATATAACTTAGTATCTTTGATCAGTTTTACTTTTTTATTTAACTTTCTTCCCGCGTATTCATCATCAGCTGTACCAATACTATAATAATTGTCAGTCATGTATTTATCGTATGGAGTCATTTTAGCAGGATCGGCATCGTTAAAAGCATAGTCACCAATTCCAGAAGCATTTTTACCTTTACCAGAGCCAGCTTTTTGACCTGTTAGATCTGCTAAAATAGCTAATCGAACTCTTATCGTGGAATCTTTAACCCACTCTACAAATTGACGGTACTCGCTATTAGTAATTTCAGTTTCGTCCATATAAAATGAGCGTACAGTAACGGTTTTTGTAGGTGCATCTTCAACGTTAGCTAAATCAGCATCTGATTTACCCATAATAAAAGCACCACCAGGAATCAAAGCCATTCCGTATGGCTTTTCGGGATTCCATTTTCCTCCATCAATACCAACTAATTCCCCCTTGTCGCTTGATTTACCACATCCAATTGTCAGTGTTATAATTGCAGCAAAAACTATGAACTTCTTCATCTAAATTTGGTTATCTATTCATTATTTTAAAGGCTGTAAACCTATTTATTTTTTTTCAAAAAAACAATTGTTTTATTACAAACAAAAATTTTTATTTAAATTTTTCTTAAATTAACATTAAAGTATTTTACAGCGTATTTTTTCTTTGTGCTTTCCACCATCTCTCAGGGATTTCCTGATCGCATGCTAATAAATATTCATTATAAGAACAGGGTAATAACGTATTTCTTTTTAGTTTATTATTAGCATTAGAAATAAATGGAATTTCTATCCACCAGCGACCTGTTTTATCACTTTTATAAAAGACAAGTTCTTGCTCTTCTAATGGGACTATATACTTCAAATAATTTTCTTTACTTCCAAAAGGATATTCATTAGATCGGTAGTGAAAACCTTCCATAAAATACCAAATTATTTGCGCGATTAACTTTGATTCTTGTGCATTATTAGTATGATTAAATATTCCTAATGATGATACTTTATCACTTAGTCCAGCATATCTTGACAAAGTACAAATTTCTTTACCATTGAATCCATTTGGTTCAAATGAAACAACGTTACCAGAATCAGCAGATTTAATTGAGTTCATATCAATACTAACTAAATCAGCATCTCTAAAAACAGGTTCAGCGATTGCACTATTATTAGAGACCTCACCTAATCTATAAGCATCAAAATATAACTTTTCGATTAAATCAATTTCTTCTTGCGAATTATAATAGGTTTGATAACCTAAATTAGAATAGTTAAATAGATTATTAGGTTCGTCAATGATAATTTGGGTTAAATATGATGATGCGGTCATCACTTCATCGTCCTTCCCAAAATCAAATTTATTATCAATTGCAACTAAATTAACCATTTGCTCTAACTGGTCATATCCTCTATATATGGCATAAGTCAAGTCTTGAGAACCACCTATTATAATAGGAATGATCTTTTTCTTTAGTAAGCTTGAAACTACATTTTTAACGGCAAAATAAGTATCTGTAACTGAATCTCCTGGCAAAATATCGCCTAAATCAGCTATATCTGTAACCCAATTTCCTGGAAATAAATTATACAATTCTTTCCGTACTGAAAGCAAATCTACATTTGCAAAAGCATTTTTATCAGCTCGATTTTCTAAAACACCAACTATAGCAATTTTTATTTTGTCTAGATCGGGAAATACTTCTAGTGTATTTAATATAATTTTACTTCCTAATTGCTGAGTAGTAATTTCATTAATATATTCTATTATTTCGCCTTGCAAAGGCCTCAAAAAGTCAAATTCCATTATTTATTTTTTTGAAACAGGTTTTTTAACTGCAGCTTTCTTTACGGTCGCTTTTTTTACAGGTGCTTTTTTAGCAGTGACTTTTTTAGCTGGAGTTTTTTTCGCAATCATTTCCTGAACTTCTTCTAAACTTAATTTGGTAGCGTCAACATCTTTACTCAATTCAATTTTGACCTTGCCTTTAGTAATAACGGAACGTCCCCAGCGTGCTTTCTCAACTAAAATACCTTCCTCTTCCCAGTTATGTAAAACCTTATCAATGTTTTTTTGTAGTTTATCTTCAATCAATGTCTCAATGTTTGACTGTGATAAATTATCAAAATCATATTTCTTACTAACATTAATAAATAAACCATCCCACTTAATAAAAGCACCAAAACGTCCTACTCCTTTTTGGACGCCTTCTCCTTTATAAATGGCAATTGGCGCATCAGCAAGTGCTTTTTCGTCAATTAGTTCTTTTGCCCTGTCAAAATCTATATCTAATGGATTTTCGCCTTTTGGCAAAGAAACGAAAGCGGCTCCATGACGAATATACGGACCATAACGGCCGTTACTTACTTCAACTTCTTCATCTTTATAAGTTCCAAGATTCTTTGGCAATAAAAATAAATTCAGCGTTTCCTCTAATGTAATATTACCGATGTTTTGATCATTCATCAAACTAGCAAACTTCTTTTCTTCGTCATCTGCAGCTCCTATTTGAGCCATTGGCCCAAATTTCCCTAAGCGTACCGAAACTGGCTTTCCAGTTTTTGGATCGGTTCCTAAAATCCGCTCTCCGCTTTCTCTTTCTGCATTAGCTTCTACATCTTTCACATTTGGATGAAACTGATCGTAGAATTCTTGCATCATTTTTGTCCAAACGATATTTCCTTCTGCGATTTCATCAAAATCTTGCTCTACTTTAGCAGTAAAATTATAATCTAATATATTTCCGAAATTTTTAACCAAAAAATCAGTAACAATAGTTCCAATATCTGTAGGAACCAGTTTCCCTTTATCGGAGCCTGTATTTTCTTTTAGCAACTTCTCGCCTACTTTTCCTGATTGTAAAGTAAGTTGCGTATAATTGCGTTCCTGACCGTCCATATTTCCTTTCTCAACATAATTTCTGTTGATAATCGTCGAAATGGTTGGTGCATAAGTAGAAGGACGACCAATACCTAATTCCTCTAATTTTTTAACCAAAGAGGCTTCGGTATATCTTGCAGCAGCGCGTGAATAACGCTCGGTAGCTGTAATATAATTGTTTTGCAACTTTTCGTTGACTTTCATTGCCGGTAACATTCCTTCTTGCTCCTCTTCATCATCATCGTGACCTTCCAAGTAAACCTTCAAGAAACCTTCAAAAAGCAAAACTTCGCCAGAAGCCGAAAATATTTCGTTGTGATTATTCGCTTCAATTTTCACGTTTGTTCGTTCTAATTGCGCATCGCTCATTTGGGAAGCTAAAGTTCTTTTCCAAATCAAATCATATAAACGCGCTTGGTCTCTATCAATATCTACTGTATGTCTGGACATATCCGTAGGCCGTATGGCTTCGTGTGCTTCCTGCGCTCCTTTACTTTTATTGACAAAAGTTCGTGGCTTAGAGAATTCCTTCCCATACGATTTAATGATTTCTGCCTGAGCTGCATCCATTGCATCTTTAGAAAGATTCACACTATCGGTTCTCATATAGGTAATAAGTCCCGCTTCGTATAAACGCTGTGCTAATTGCATAGTAATCCCTACTGGAAGATACAATTTACGAGCCGCTTCTTGTTGCAAAGTTGAAGTTGTAAAAGGGCCAGTTGGTGATTTTTTAGTTGGTTTTGTTTCTAAATCTGAGACCTTATATGCAGAGCCAACATTTTTATTTAAAAATTCTTCCGCTTCTTTTTTAGTACTGAAATTTTTAGGCAGTTTAGCTTTAAATGATTTAGCAGATTCATTTGTAAATTCAGCTACAACAGAATAAGTTGCAACTGCATTAAAATTTTGAATTTCTCTTTCACGTTCCACAATCAACCTAACAGAAACCGATTGTACACGACCAGCCGAAAGTCCGCCTTTTATTTTTCTCCATAAAACGGGCGATAATTCATAACCCACTAATCGATCAAGTACTCTTCGCGCTTGCTGAGCGTTTACCAAATTATAATCAATTTCACGCGGATTATCAATTGCTTTTAAAATAGCTGTTTTGGTGATTTCATGAAAAACAATGCGTTTTGTTTTCTTTTTATCCAAATTTAATTCTTCGGCTAAATGCCAAGAAATAGCTTCTCCCTCGCGATCCTCATCACTTGCTAGCCAGACCATATCGGCTTTTTTAGCAAGTGCTTTTAATTTAGTTACTAAGGCCTTTTTATCAGCAGAAACTTCGTATTTAGGTTTGAAACCATGTTCTACATCTACCCCAATTTCTTTAGAAGGCAAGTCGGCTATATGTCCATAACTCGATTCCACTTGAAAATCGCTTCCTAGAAATTTCTCGATTGTTTTTGCCTTTGCTGGTGACTCTACTATTACTAAATTCTTTGCCATTGCTCTATTTTTCTGTGGCAAAAGTAGAAGTTTTTTTTAAATAACGCACTTTTGGTAATTTTAAAAATATTTTTAAAAAGGATCAGACGTTAAAATACAGCATAAATTTTTAGTCGATGAAGAAAAATAATCATTACAAGACAACAAAAAAACCAAGGTATATTAGTTAGATTTTAGATGTATTTCAAGGATACAATTCAAATTTTACTATTATAATTTACCTGCTATAATAACATTGATTCCGATTTCTTCTAGTTTCATTTTAGTTTCGACATCGATACCTTCATCAGTAATAAGCACGTCAATCTTGTTTAGATTGCAAATTTTACCAAATCCTCTAATATTCATTTTTGTAGAATCAGCTAACACGATAACTTTCTCGGCAACTTCAATCATGGCTTGATTTAAATGGGCTTCCAAAGCATTAGATGTACTTAAACCAAATTCTAAATGCACTCCATCAGTTCCCAAAAATAATTTATTGCAAGAAAATTGACTCAAGATAGCTTCAGCAATAGGCCCTACAGCCGACGTTGAACTGTTTCGAATATCGCCCCCTAATTGAATTGTATCAATACTAGCTTCTTTACAAAGCTCCAGAGAAACCTTTAATGAAGGAGTTAAAACTGTTAATTTATGAAAGCCCTTAATAATTTGAGATAAATAGTGAATATTAGAACCAGAACCTAGTATAATATAATCACTGTTACTTATATACTTTAATGCTTCTTCTGCAATTTGTTTTTTTTTGCTCCACTTGCATTTCCTGTTTATCATCAATATTACGCTCAAAAGCATACAATGCTTTTTTACTAGCTCCTCCATGCATTCGGTGCAATAACTTTTCATTTTCTAAAAAATTTAGATCCTTTCGTATGGTAACAGCTGAAACATTATGAGTATCACATAAATCAACTACATTCACATACCCCTTTTGATCTAATTCATTGAGTATATCATCCTGTCTCTTGTTCATAAAAGCAATATTTAATAGTTATAACTACACAATTATAACATATTTTTTCTCAAAAACACAATTTCAGTAAAAAGTTTTTGAGAAAATAGTAAAAGTTTCGTTTTACTTCATTATGTTTGTAATGTGAAAGTAAATATATTTAATTTACAATTAAAAAACACATTATGAAACTAAACGAACAATTATCAAAGTTAAAACAAACTCCAGAATGGGATATAATCATTATTGGTGGAGGTGCCAGCGGTCTTGGAACTGCTCTTGACGCCGCCAGCAGAGGTTATAAAACCATTTTAGTCGAAGCAGTAGATTTTGCAAAAGGAACCTCAAGCCGAAGCACTAAATTAGTTCATGGCGGCGTACGCTATTTAGAGCAAGGTGATATTTCTCTTGTTAGAGAGGCGCTTAAAGAAAGAGGCTTAATGGCACAAAATGCTGGCCATTTAGTAAAAAATCAATCTTTTGTGATACCAAATTACAATTGGTGGGGCGGTTATTTCTATACCGTAGGACTTACTATTTATGACATGTTAGCTGGCAAACTAAGTCTGGGTAAATCTGAATATATTTCGAAGAAAAAAACTATTGAGCTACTCCCTACAATAGAGCAAAAGGGATTAGTAAGTGGCGTTCTTTATCAAGATGGTCAATTTGATGATTCGCGTTTGGCTATCAATATTGCACAAACAGCCGTAGAACAAGGCGCTTGTCTATTAAATTACACAAAGGTTGTTAATCTATTAAAAGACAGTAACAATCAAGTCACTGGCGTTCAAGTTAAAAATCAAGAAACTGGAGAGTTAATCGACTTAAAAGGAAAAGCGATCATCAATGCAACTGGAGTCTTTACTAATGCAATAATGAAACTAAACGATACTGTTTATAAAAAATATATTGTTCCAAGTCAAGGAATACATCTTGTATTTGATAAATCGTTCCTACCAAGCGATCACGCTTTGATGATACCAAAAACAACTGACGGTAGAGTCCTATTTGCTGTGCCTTGGCATGATAAAATTGTTGTAGGAACAACTGACACCCTAATTAAAAGCCATAGTTTAGAACCAATTGCTTTAGAAAAAGAAATTGACTTTGTACTAGAAACAGCACAGCGCTTTCTATCAAAAAAACCCTCACGTGCCGATGTCTTATCCGTTTTTGCCGGATTAAGACCACTTGCAGCTCCTGAAAAAGAAGGAAAAAGCACCAAAGAAGTTTCTAGAAGCCATAAAATATTTGTTTCGGAGACTGGACTGATAACGATAACTGGAGGAAAATGGACAACGTATCGAAAAATTGCAGAAGATATTATAGATAAAGCGATACGGGTACGTAAATTACCAAAAAAGGAATGCAAAACAGAACATATTGCTATTCACGGGAACAAAATAACAAACGCAAGAGACCGCAAGAATCATTTATATATCTACGGAACGGATATTTCTAAAATAGTAGAGTTACAAAATCAAGAACCTGAATTAAAAGAAAAATTACATCCTGATTACGACTATACGATGGCTGAAGTAGCTTGGGCAATTCGTCACGAAATGGCAAGAACAATTGATGATGTTTTAGCTAGAAGAGTTCGCTTATTATTCTTAGATGCTCGCGCAGCAATAGCATCATGTGAAAAAGTAGCACAATTATTAGCAAAAGAATTAGGTCATGACAAGACATGGACACAAAACCAAATAGCAGATTTTAAAACTCTTGCAAATGGATTCCTTCTGAAAGAATTTAAAAAATAATACTATTAACCAAAAATTTTATAATCATGAAAAACAAATTAATCTTAACATTAGATCAAGGAACAACATCTTCGAGAGCTATCGTCTTTAACCATGATGGAGAGATTGTAGGTGTCACTCAAAAAACTTTTGAACAGCTATTCCCTAAGCCAGGATGGGTAGAGCACAATCCTAATGAAATTTGGTCTTCTCAAATAAGTTGCGCTGCAGAGGTGATTGCAAAACTTGGTATTTCAGGGAAAGAAATAGCAGCCATTGGAATCACTAATCAGCGTGAAACAACAATAGTTTGGGATCGAGAAACTAGTGAACCTTTGTACAATGCTATTGTTTGGCAAGATCGTCGAACAGCAAAATATTGTGATGATTTAAAAGTGGCAGGGTATGCAGAAATGATTCAACAAAAGACAGGATTAGTTTTGGATGCCTATTTTTCTGGAACTAAAGTAAAATGGATTTTAGACAATGTGGAAGGAGCAAGAGAAAAAGCAGAACAAGGAAAACTATGTTTTGGCACCGTAGATACTTGGTTAATCTGGAAACTCACTCGCGGTAAAATGTTCATGACTGATGTTTCTAATGCAAGCAGAACTTTATTGTTAAATATTCATACCCTAGAATGGGATACTGAATTACTCGAACTATTCGATATACCTAGATCCATGTTACCAGAAGTAAAACAAAGTAGTGAAATATATGGCGAAACTAGTACTACATTATTTTCTACTAAAATTCCAATTGCAGGTGTAGCTGGCGATCAGCAAGCGGCTCTCTTTGGACAGTTATGCACCGAACCCGGAATGGTCAAAAACACTTATGGAACGGGTTGCTTTATGCTAATGAATACTGGAAGCAAACCTGTTTATTCTAAAAATAATTTACTTACCACAATTGCTTGGAAAATAAACGGAAAAGTGACTTATGCCTTAGAAGGAAGTGTTTTTGTAGGAGGAGCAGCAGTACAGTGGTTGCGAGACGGCGCTAAAATGATTGATTCTGCAGAGGAAATAGAAACTTTAGCTGCCAGTGTGCCTGATAATGGAGGGGTTTATTTTGTACCTGCTTTGACAGGTTTAGGAGCACCACATTGGGATCAATATGCCAGAGGGGCAATTTTAGGAATAACGAGAGGAACAACACACGCACACATAGCAAGAGCAACTATAGAAGGAATTACCTATCAAGTCTATGACTTGGTAAAATCAATGGAAGCTGATTTTGGAAAAAAAGGAAAAGAATTACGGGTAGATGGTGGTGCAGCAGTTAATAATTTAATGATGCAATTTCAATCTAATTTGTTTGGTTTTAATGTAATTAGACCCAAAATGCTTGAGACTACCGCATTAGGAGCAGCGTATTTAGCTGGCTTAGCTGTCGGCTACTGGAAAAGTATTGATGAATTACAAGAACAATGGTCGATTGATCATGTTTTTTCTCCTGAGATGCCAAAAGTAGAAGTAGACGAACTAGTTAGAAACTGGCATAAAGCCGTTGGCCGTGCAGAAAACTGGATCGAAAATTAGACTTAAAACAGAAAAGCAGAAGATATGACACCATTTATAGCAGAAATAATTGGCACGATGTTAATGATTCTTTTAGGAAACGGCGTAGTTGCAAACGTAGTTCTAAAAGGCACAAAAGGAAATAATTCAGGTTGGATTGTGATTACTACCGCTTGGGCGTTTGCCGTATTTGTTGGCGTAGTAGTGGCAGGTCCAGTAAGTGGCGCACACTTAAACCCAATAGTAACGTTAGGATTAGCGCTTGTAGGTAAATTTGCCTGGAGCCAATTAGCTTCTTACGTATTGGCACAAATTATTGGAGCGATGCTAGGCGCATTTTTAGTTTGGCTATCGCACAAAGACCACTTTGCTGCCACTGACGACGAAGGCGCAAAATTAGCTTGTTTCAGCACAGGACCAGCGATCCGCAATTATTCTTCAAATTTAATCAGCGAAATCATAGGAACATTTGTATTGATTTTTGTGATTTTTTATCTAGCAGGACCAAATGTTAGCATTGCAGATGCAGCAGATGCTAAAATTGGATTAGGTTCAATAGGTGCTTTGCCCGTTGCTATTCTAGTATGGGCAATTGGATTAAGCTTAGGCGGCACAACAGGATATGCAATAAATCCCGCTAGAGATTTAGGTCCTAGGATCGTACATTCCTTGCTTCTAAAAGGGAATAGTGATTGGAGTTACGCTTGGATTCCTATTTTAGGTCCTATAATAGGATCGACTTTAGCCGCATTTTGCTACATACTACTTAGTTAACACTTCGTTTAAAAAAACTAAATCATGAAAAAAATACTAATTGCCGCTGTACTTTTATTTACAGGGATGTCTGGATACGCTCAAAACACAGTTATTTCAGACACAATAGTTACTCCCTTAGAAGAGACAAAAACATCTCGATTAGACTTTAATGTTAATCTTAAAACTAGTCATTTATGGCGGGGGCTTGTCATTAATGACGGCATGACCGCAACTGGTTACATCCATTACGCACTTGGAAAAGAACGTAACCTCAGCGTTGGATTTTGGGGAGGCGCAGGATTTAATGGAAAATACACTGAAATAAATTATTTCATTCAATACCAAAAAAATAATTTTTCTATCGGTTTGTGGGATCTATTCAACACGACCGGAATAGAAAAACCAGAAGTTTTCAATTACAATAAAAACAGCACCACGCATCTTATTGATTTAAGAACATCCTATCGTTTTCCTGCAGCCTTCCCCTTAAGGATTGAAGCAGATATGTTGCTGTACAGCGGTCTAAATGATCGTGAAGTAAAAGGAAGCAATAATTATAGCAGCAGAAACTCTACCTATGTAGAAATAAGTTACCCTATAATTAGAGATCAAAAAGTAAATCTAAATTTATTTATGGGAGCGGCTTTTCCTCTTAGTGGTAATAAGCACTTATACACTAATGCAGTAGAAAGTGATTTTGATATTGTAAATGCAGGAATGACAGTCGCTAAAAATATTGAAATATTTCAATACAAATTACCTGTCTCAGCAACTGCGATGTGGAATCCGGCTAATAAAATTGCTAGAATTCAATTAAATGTCGATTTATTTTAATTTTATGATTTTAATTTGTTGGTCAAAGGCTCTATTTTAGTAATAAAAGAGAGCCTTTTATTTATAATTTGAGTTCAATTAATAAATGCGAAAGTTTGGAATCGCAAAGGAAGATGAAATATTTTTTCAGAACAAAAGCCACTAAATAATCTTCTTTAATAAACCCTGAAGACTTTAATTATTTTACGAGTACTAAAAACTCAGAATTACCGCGGAAAGCAAAGAGCTCTAAATGATTTCAGAATTTTGAATAACGTTCCGAAGTCTCGGGATTGATTTCAAATTTACTTTATAACAGTCAGCATGTTTATTCCTAAAAAAACATAACTCCGTTTTGTATTTATTGATAATTACTAACAAAACTTCAATCCCCTAAATTTTGTTAATTCTTAATCTGACATCTTGTCATAATTATTGTATTTACATTATCTTTGCATTTTAAATTACTTGATGGAAAAGATTATTGAAGAGAGCAAACAAGGCGAAAGTCTAGTTTTAGAGAATAAACCTGAGAATACGAAAAAACTTTTTATAGAGAGTTACGGCTGTGCGATGAATTTTTCGGATAGCGAGATTGTGGCTTCTATATTGTCTAGCAATGGTTACAATACCACACAAACACTTGAAGATGCTGATTTAGTTTTAGTAAATACTTGTTCTATTCGGGATAAAGCAGAACAAACGATTCGGAAACGATTGGAGAAATACAATGCGGTAAAACGCATTAATCCAAAAATGAAAGTGGGAGTTTTAGGCTGCATGGCTGAACGTTTGAAAGAAAAATTCCTAGACGAAGAAAAAATTGTTGATCTTGTTGTAGGTCCTGATGCATATAAAGATTTGCCTAATTTATTAAGTGAAGTCGAAGAAGGACGTGATGCTATAAATGTGATTTTGTCAAAAGATGAAACGTATGGTGATATTTCTCCAGTACGATTGATGAGTAATGGAATTACAGCTTTGGTTTCTATTACTCGTGGTTGTGATAATATGTGCACTTTTTGCGTAGTGCCTTTTACACGTGGTCGAGAACGAAGCCGCGAGCCGCAAAGTATCATCAAGGAAATTCAGGATTTATGGGAAAAAGGTTTTAAGGAAATAACACTTTTAGGTCAGAACGTAGATAGTTACTTGTGGTATGGTGGCGGATTGAAAAAAGATTTTACAAATGCATCTGAAATGCAACAAGCCACAGCAATCGATTTTGATCAATTACTTGAAATGGTGGCGGTAGGTTTCCCTAAAATGAGAATTCGTTTTTCGACTTCGAATCCGCAGGATATGCATGAAAGCATTTTGCATGTGATAGCAAAATATCCTAATATTTGCAAACACATTCACTTACCCGTACAATCAGGAAGTAATAGAATTTTAAAGGAAATGAATCGCTTACACACTCGCGAAGAATATATGTCTTTGATTGATAAAATTAGAGCTATGATTCCTAATGTATCTATTTCGCAAGATATGATTTCTGGTTTTCCAACAGAAACAGAGCAAGATCACCAAGACACTTTAAGTTTAATGGAATATGTTAAATACAATTTTGGTTATATGTATTCGTATTCGGAGCGCCCTGGAACATTGGCAGGAAGAAAAATGAAGGATGATGTGCCTGAAATTATAAAAGCCAGAAGATTACAAGAAATTGTGGATCTCCAACAAAAACATGCGTGGTTTCGCTCTGAGGAATTTATAGGACAAATAGTTGAAGTTTTAGTTGAGAAAGTCTCAAAAAAATCAACTGAAGAGTTTTCTGGAAGAAATTCACAAAGTATTACCGTGGTTTTTCCAAAAGAGAATTATAAAATTGGAGATTTTGTCAATGTGAAAATTACAAGTTGCACTAGTGGAACTTTAAAAGGTGAAGCTGTTGGATTAAGTGAAATGAATTTAAAAAATCAACCACAAATTGCGCAAATTTCCGCAAATTCATTCTTATAAGAATCGAATATGAGTGACACTAATGAATATTATTACAAGAAAAATGAAAATTATGAAATAGTTGGTCTTTGTATGGAAGTGCATAGAATACTTGGTCCTGAATTATTAGAGATTGTATATAAAGACGCTTTAGAAATAGAATTGAAAAACAATAATATTCCTTATGAAAGAGAAAAAGAATATAATGTAGAATACAAAGGAATTATTTTACCTAATAAATTTTATGCTGAATTTGTAGTTTACGATGATATAATCCTAGAAGTAAAATCAGTAAAAGAGATTAGCAATGATCATCTTGCGCAAACCTTAAATTATATGAAGTTAGCAGATACTCCCATTGGAATAATCGCAAACTTCCAAAACAAATCTTTAGTTCATAAAAGACTGATTTGCACTTAAAACATAAATTGTGAAAATTTGTGTAATTTGTGGTCGAACAAATAATAATGAGTTTGCTTTGCCACTCGCCTCGCTGCTCCTCGCAATAATATATGGAATCAGTTCAAAACATAAAACAACGGTTTGAGATAATTCGGAATGACCCAAAGCTTAATCGTGCGATAGAAAAAGCCATTCAGGTTGCTCCTACTGATTAAACACTTAAAACATGATTTGTGAAAATTTGTGTAATTTGTGGTCCAAGAAATAATAATGAGTTTGCTTTGCCACTCGCCTCGCTGCTCCTCGCAATAATATATGGAAACAGTTCAAAACATAAAACAACGGTTTGAGATAATTGGTAACGACCCAAAGCTTAATCGTGCGATAGAAAAAGCCATTCAGGTTGCTCCTACTGACATTACAGTATTAGTAGCGGGAGAAAGTGGTGTGGGAAAAGAAAATATTCCTAGGATTATACATTCACTTTCACATAGAAAGCACGGAAAATATATTGCAGTAAACTGCGGTGCTATTCCAGAGGGAACTATTGACAGTGAACTTTTTGGACATGAGAAAGGCGCTTTTACAGGTGCAACAAACACTCGTGAAGGCTATTTTGAAGTAGCAGATGGAGGTACTATTTTCTTAGATGAAGTAGGTGAATTACCTCTGACAACACAAGTGCGTTTGCTTCGAGTACTTGAAAACGGTGAGTTTATAAAAGTGGGCTCGTCACAAGTTCAAAAAACAAACGTAAGAATTGTAGCTGCTACAAATGTAAATTTATTTGATGCTATTAATAAAGGGAAATTCCGCGAGGATTTATATTATCGCTTGAGTACTGTTGATATTATTTTACCGCCTTTAAGAGAGCGAAAAGACGATATTCATCTTTTATTTAGAAAATTTGTTGCTGATTTTGCGTATAAATACAAGATGCCACCATTAAAATTAGAAGAGAACGCTATACCGCTGTTGCAAAAATTTCGCTGGAGTGGAAATATCCGTCAATTGCGAAATGTTGCCGAACAAATCTCCGTTTTAGAAACTAACAGAGATATTTCTGCCGCCACACTTCAATCTTATCTGCCAGAACAAGGTAGTAATTTACCATCGGTGATTAAAGATAAAAACAGTGAAAGTGATTTTAGTACGGAAAGAGAGATTCTATATAAAGTACTTTTTGATATGAAAAGTGATTTGAATGATTTGAAAAAATTAACATTAGAACTAATTCAAAATGGAAGTTCCAAAGTTCAAGAAACAAATCAAAATTTAATTAAAAAGATATATGGTTCTAAGGAAAATGATAGCGAAATTGATTTTGAAGAACAACCGAGAGGCGCATTAATCACTTCTCAGCGTGATGATGAACTGTATCAAGAAAATGATGACAATTATCTTTTTGCAGAAACTGTAGAAGAAGAAGAAACTTTGCGATTAGAGCAAAAGGAAATTGAAATGATTAAAAAATCATTAGAAAAAAATAAAGGAAAACGAAAAGCTGCTGCAGATGAATTAGGTATTTCAGAAAGAACTTTATATCGTAAAATTAAACAGTTTGATTTATAATTAAACTAAGAAAAAATATAAAAAATCATTTCAATAGTAATTTTAAAACTTTATGAAAAAAATTTATTTAGCAGGATTATTACTTATTTTAATCTTAACAAATAGCTGTTCTATTTATAACTTTACGGGGACTGGTAAAATTGATGCTAAAACATTTCAAGTAGGATTTTTTCAGAATAATGCTGAGTTGATCGAACCAGGTATTGACAGAAGATTTACATTAGAACTACAGGATTTAATTCAGAACCAAACCAATTTAAATTTGGTTAAAACTGGTGCTGACTTATCTTATGAAGGAGAAATTATAGATTATAGAATAAGCCCGATGACAGCAACAGCAGATCAGAGAGCTTCTCAAAACCGATTAACGATAAGAATTAATGTACGATTTGCTAATAGAAAAAAGGAAACTGATGATTTTGAAAAAACCTTTTCTTTTTATTATGATTATCCCGCAGAGCAACAATTAACTGGCGCCACTTTAAACTTTGCTCTCAAGGATATTTTTGAACGAATAACGCAAGATATCTTTAATGAATCTTTAGCTAAATGGTAAAAAGTAAAAAATCAATAGTTGCAATTTTTATCAATTTGTTAATAAAATTTAAACTAATCACTGAACACTGAACACCGATCACTAAACTCAAAAAATGAATGTAACTGATTATATATATTTGATTAACAAGCCAGATAGAGTCCTCGATAAACAAGCCGAGATTTTAGACAAAGTATTGGATGAATTTCCATATTTTCAAAGTGCGCGAGCAATTCAGCTAAAACAACTTTATAATCAAAATAGTTTTAAATATAATATTGCCTTAAAAAAAACTGCTGCCTATTCAACAGATAGAGCCGTTTTATTTGATTTTATAACATCGGATTCTTTTATTGCCATAGACAAAAAATTATATGATAAAAAAGCGCTGACACTTTTTAATACTCAGGTGGTTGATAGTGAAATTGTTGTAAACAAAGAAGAAGCTACACTAAAAGCAAACAATTTAGAACAATCTATACTCACCACTATAAAGAAGGCTGCTATTTACGAATCTAAAGATTCTTCTAAAAAAGCACAAGAAAACTTGGCTATTGGAAAACCATTAGATTTTTCTAAAAATGAGCAACATTCTTTTCAAGAATGGCTTCAGCTTTCTAGATTTCAACCTATTCAGAGGAAACAAGAAAAAGTAACAAATCAAATTACTACTTTAAAAGATGTTGATAAAATAAAAAAATCAGAATTAATAGATAAGTTTATTGAAACAAGCCCAAAAATTTCTCCTGTAAAGCATGGCGTGCCTTCTACTGTTGTATTTGATTTAAATGCAAGTGACAATTCCTATTTAATGACTGAGACTTTGGCACGCGTTTATTTAGAACAAAAAAAGTATCAAAAAGCGATTCAAGCTTATCAAATATTAATTTTGAAATATCCAGAAAAAAGTAGTTTCTTTGCAGACCGCATATCGGATATAAAGATTTTACAACATAACAATAATTAAACAATGAGCACATTTTCAATTTTTTTAGTTTTAATAACTATAGTTTGTTTTTTATTAATCGTAGTTATTATGGTTCAAAACCCTAAAGGTGGCGGTTTATCTTCTACACTGGGTGGTTCTCAAATGATGGGCGGAGTACAAAAAACAACTGACTTTTTAGATAAAAGCACTTGGATGCTCGCCACTATTTTAATTGCACTTATACTTCTTTCAAGCTTGAGCTTTACTGGATCATTAAGTGATACAGATTCTAAAATTATTGATAATACTTCAACTTCAGCTCCTGTGGCTCCTGTTCAAAATACACCTGCGGTACCCACTCCAGCAAAATAATAATGTAGTACAATTTTAAAATGCCAGCTTGTCAAAGCTGGCATTTTTTTTAAGTAAATGTGGCAGAAGTAGTAAGGTGGCATAATTTCTGAACTTCAAAAAAAGGCTTTTAAAAACAATTTAATCATACATAAAATCATGGATTTAAACATCAAACCACTTTCAGACAGAGTTCTTATCGAACCAGTTGCGGCTGAAACAAAAACTGCGTCAGGGATTTTTATTCCAGATACAGCTAAAGAGAAACCACAAAAAGGAACTGTAGTTGCCGTGGGAAATGGTACAAAAGAACACACAATGACTGTAAAAATCGGAGATTCTGTACTTTACGGAAAATACGCTGGAACGGAATTAAAATTAGAAGGAAAAGATTATTTGATTATGCGTGAGGATGATATTCTTGCGATTATCTAAAAGTGCTTTTGGCTATTAGCTTTTAGCTATTAGCTAGCACAAAAATTAAAATTAATTATAAATATATTTTGGCTTTCGCTTTTGAAGATAAAAATTCTTTCCAAAAGCCAAAAGCCAAAAGCTAAAAGCTTAAAAAATGGCAAAAGATATAAAATTTGATATTGAAGCACGTGACGGATTGAAACGTGGTGTTGACGCATTAGCAAATGCAGTAAAAGTAACTCTTGGACCAAAAGGTCGTAATGTTATCATTGGAAAATCATTCGGTGGACCAACGGTAACTAAGGATGGAGTTACTGTAGCTAAAGAAATTGAGTTGAAAGATCCATTGGAAAACATGGGTGCTCAAATGGTTAAAGAAGTAGCTTCAAAAACTAATGATTTAGCTGGAGATGGAACAACAACTGCTACGGTTTTGGCACAAGCAATCGTAAAAGAAGGTTTGAAAAACGTGGCTGCTGGAGCAAATCCTATGGACCTAAAACGCGGAATTGATAAAGCTGTTGAGGCTATTGTGGCTGACTTAGCCAAACAAGCTAAAGTAGTAGGAAGTGATTCTGAAAAAATTAAGCAAATCGCATCGATTTCAGCTAATAATGACGAAGTAATTGGTGAGTTAATCGCAACTGCTTTCGCAAAAGTAGGAAAAGAAGGTGTAATTACTGTTGAAGAAGCTAAGGGAACGGATACTTACGTTGACGTTGTTGAAGGAATGCAATTTGACAGAGGATATCTTTCTCCATATTTTGTAACTAATTCAGAAAAAATGGAAGTAGAGCTAGAAAGTCCTTATATCCTTTTGTACGACAAAAAAGTATCTTCCTTAAAAGAATTATTACCAGTTCTTGAGCCTGTCGCTCAATCAGGAAAACCATTATTAATTATTGCTGAAGATGTTGATGGTGAAGCATTATCAACTTTAGTAGTAAATAAATTACGTGGCGCTTTGAAAATCGCTGCTGTAAAAGCACCTGGTTTTGGAGATAGAAGAAAAGCGATGTTAGAAGATATTGCTATCTTGACTGGAGGAACTGTAATTTCTGAAGAAAGAGGATATACTCTGGAGAATACAACTATTGAAATGTTAGGAACTGCTAAAAAAGTAACTATCGATAAAGACAACACTACAATTGTAAGTGGTGCTGGTGAGGCTGACATGATCAAAAATCGTGTGAACCAGATAAAAGGTCAAATGGAAGCTACAACTTCTGATTATGACAAAGAAAAATTGCAAGAACGTTTGGCTAAATTAGCTGGTGGAGTTGCCGTTCTTTACGTTGGTGCTGCTTCTGAAGTAGAAATGAAAGAGAAAAAAGACAGAGTTGATGATGCGCTTCATGCTACTCGTGCTGCAGTTGAAGAAGGAATTGTTGCTGGTGGTGGAGTTGCACTTTTGAGAGCTAAAAATGCGCTTAGCATAATTGTACCAGAAAACGCTGATGAAGCTACAGGAATCCAAATCGTATCTCGCGCAGTAGAGTCTCCATTGAGAACCATTGTGGAGAATGCAGGTCTTGAAGGTTCTGTAGTTGTTGCAAAAGTAGCTGAAGGAACTGGCGATTTTGGGTACAATGCAAAAACTGATGAATATGTAGATATGCTTTTAGCAGGAATTATTGATCCTAAAAAAGTAACTCGTGTAGCACTAGAAAACGCTGCTTCGGTTGCGGGAATGATCTTGACTACTGAATGTGCGTTAATTGACATCAAAGAAGATAATGGTGGCGGAAACCCAATGGGTGGCGGTATGCCAGGTATGATGTAATATTTTGTCGAAAGACAAAAACAAAGTTAAAAATCCGAAGCTTATCGCTTCGGATTTTTTTGTGCCTATTTTTGAATCAAGGCTGTACTTTTTATGGTAGTGTATTAAAAAGTGTGTAAAAGTTTAAATTAAAAAAATAAATATTACTTCTTCGTTATACTTTCGAGACGGAAATTAATTTCCCCAGCTGGCGCGAGCATTCGTTCTCAAATAAGCTAGTGCGAGCTTCTAGCTCGTACCCACAAACGAGAGCAAACAAAACAAACTAAAACCTCCAGCTGGCGCGAGCATTGGTTCCCAAATACGCTTGTGCGATATTGCTCGTACCTACAAACGAGAGCAAACAAAACAAACTATAACTCTCAGCTGGCGCGAGCAATAGACTGGAATTATAGTAGTGCCAGAAACTATGGTAATAATGACCATACAATTTTAGAAATTGATATGATTTAGATTGTGGGCACGAGCGGGATGCTCGCGCTAGCGTGGTATTTACAAGATACCTATATTTTGCGATAATGACAGAAGCATTAGACCATTGCAGAAAAAGCAAAGGAATGGAAATTTATGGTTATTGCATTATGCCAGGTCATGTACATTTGATTTTTAGGTTAGCTCTAGGTGATCCATCAGGATTAATGCGGGATTTAAAAGGTTTTACATCAAGAAAAATAATGAAAACAATTCGAGATACTCCTATAGCTGGCGCTAACATTAGTTCTCAAATACGCTAGTGCGAGCTTGTAGCTCGTACCCGCAAACGAGAGCAAACAAAACAAACTACAACCCTAAAAAAGTTGTAGTTTGTTGTTTTAACAATATTTATATTTACGAAAAACTATGAGTAGAAAATATAAATTTCACGAAAAAGGGGGAGCTTATTTTGTGAGTTTCGCTACAGTAAATTGGATAGATGTATTTACAAGAGATCTTTATTTTGCAATAATGACAGAAGCATTAGACCATTGCAGAAAAAGCAAAGGAATGGAAATTTATAGTTATTGCATTATGCCAAGTCATATACATTTGATTTTTAGGTCATCTCTAGGTGATCCATCGGGATTAATGCGGGACTTAAAAGGCTTTACATCAAGAAAAATAATGAAAACAATTCGAGATAATCCACAAGAAAGTAGGCGTGAATGGTTGCTCTGGATGTTTGAAAGAGCTGGAAAGAAAAATAGTAATGTAAAAGAAAAACAGTTTTGGCAACAAAACAATCAACCAGTAGAAATTTGGTCTTTACAAGTATTTGAACAAAAATTAGAGTACATTCATAATAATCCTGTTAAAGCGGGATTTGTAACTGACCCAATAGATTGGAAATATAGTAGCGCCAGAAACTATGGTAATAATGACCATACAATCTTAGAAATTGATATGAATTAGATTGTGGGCACGAGCGGGACGCTCGCGCTAGCGGGGAAGCTGGGCACGAGCGGAACGCTCGCGCTAGCGGGGAAGCTGGGCACGAGCGGAACGCTCGCGCTAGCGGGGCCAGAAACTATGGTAATAATGACCATACAATTTTAGAAATTGATATGAATTAGATTGTGGGCACGAGCAGGACGCTCGCGCTAGCTGGGTTTAGAAATTGATATGATTTAGATTGTGGGCACGAGCGGGATGCTCGCGTTAGCGTGGGGAATTAGATTGTGGGCACGAGCAGGACGCTCGCGCTAGCGTGGGGGTGCCAGAAATTATGGCAATAATGAACATGCAATTTTAGAAATTAAAATAAATTAGGTTGTAGTCACGAGCGGGACGCTCGCGCTAGCTACGGGAATCTCAGGCACTTTTTTTTTAGACTTTCGGATCGTAGTGTAGATTTATTTAATTTTATAGTTGGAGAAGGCACATAATCCGATTCTCCGCGATCATCTAAATGTCTTTAGCGATCCAAGCGAATAGCTTTAATTAAATTAGAGAATAATTTTTTATCCATAAAAAAAACCGTACAGAATTTAATCTGAACGGTCTTTTTTTTACTATTAATTTTTTGACTATTCTATTTCTTCTTCCTTGGTTTTTTTACTAAACTTATAAACTACTGGTATAATTGTAATTCCTACCAATATTAATACGATGAGCTCAATATGTTCTTTTAAATCTATTTGATAATTATTTAATAAAAAACCATAAAGATAATGTCCTGCAAATATTAAAGTAAAGGACCAAATAAATGAACTCACAATATTATAAAACATGAATTTGTTTTTATCCATAGAAACAATTCCAGCAACTATAGGAGCAAATGTCCTAAATATTGGAAGAAAGCGTGCAAAAATTATTGCTTTTCCACCATACTTTTCAAAGAAATCCTTTGACTGTACTAAATACTTTCTCTTAAACCAAAAACTATCTTTCTTGTTGTATAAATAATAACCGCTTTTGGCACCAAACCAATAACCTACAATATTTCCTAAAATACCCGCAACGGCTACTAATGTTGCTAATAAAAATACGTTTAGAAAATCATTGTCAATCAATAAAATATTTTCGACTAATTCTCGACTATATATTCCTGCTAAAAAAAGTAAACTATCCCCCGGTAAAAAGAAACCTGCAAATAGTCCGGTTTCTGCAAACACAATAAATAAAACGATATAAATTCCTAATTTTACTCCATTGATATCAAAATGTATGTAAAATAGTGGATCTATTAAATTCTTCCAATCAAAACTATTCATTATTTGTAATTTTTATGCTAAAATTATTTGCGTGTGAAAGTACTGAAAAAATTACATCATCAACAATTTATCGAATCTTTTTAAATTTTAATTAACTATAAATTTATCAATAAAAGTCAATGATTATAAAAGTAATTTTATAATTTTCTTTCATATAAACAACAATGATGTAAATTATTATAATTAGCATCAGTTGCTTTGACTTCATCTGTATCATGTCCTACTTTGGCAATTGCTTTTTTAACAGCATTTACAGTAGTTTTTTCTTCATTGATAATTAAATTCAATTGGTGTGTTGCTATATCCCATGTTACTGATTTAACACCAGCAACTGTATAAGCAGCTTTCTGAATTCGTTTTTGACATTGCTCACAATTTCCATTTACTTCTGTAGTGTATTTTGCGTTTTTATTCTTTTTCTCTTGTGCCTGAGTCGAAAATCCTGCTATGAATACTAATAGAACTATAATTGAATTTTTCATTATTTGTATTTTTATTGATTGTTATTAATTGGAACTAAAAGCTATTTTAAAGCTGTAAAGCTATTTTATTTTAAAACGCAAACCAGCATAGTACATTTGTCCAAAAACTGGTGCATAAATAACTGATGCGTCAAAATTTGATCCAAAAGGATTTTCATTACCAATAATCGCGTTTTTTTGTTTGTAATTTCCTATATTTTCTCCGCCAATATAAACTTCAAATGTAGAAGAAAAAGTTCTAGTTATTTGTGCGTTCATTAAAGAATATGATGGTGATACTTGTGGTGTTTGATTATTGATAGTATTTAAACCTGTTATTGGTAATTGTTGTTGACCAATCCAGTTTAATGTATAATCAAATTTCCATTGTTGACCTTTTTCTTTTATATGGGTTTCAAATTCTAGATTACCAAAGAAACGGTGCTTTGCTTGTAAAGGATTTTGATATTTACCCGCCAGATAATCTGTGGTTACATCATAATATTTATAAGCAGAACGCAAATTTAAATGTTTTGCTAATTCATAATTAAATTCCAATTGCATTGTATTTGCAATAGATTTTCCCATTAAATTATAAAACTGAACTTGTTGTGTTCCTAATATAGTTGGCTTAACATATAAATCGACCACAGCTTGATTTTGAAAATCAGTTCTATAAAAATCAATACCCACATCTGCATTTCTGCCAAATAATGAAAATTTCTGTGCAAAACTTAAACCGTAATTCCACGCAATTTCAGGATTTAAACCATATATATTACCATCAGAATTTAAAACAGAAAATTTCCTTGAGCTAGCGAATAAAGGTTGATTTTCGGCAAAAATATTAGCAGACCTTTTTCCTCTTCCAGCAGAAAATCGCAATACTCCTTGCTCCCAAGGATTATATCGCGCATGAAGTCTAGGGGTAATAAATGTCCCTAAACGATTATGATTATCTATTCGGCCGCCAAGAATTAAACTAAAATTATCGTCATTATCATAGGTATATTCGAAAAAAGCACCAACGGAATTATCGATTCTACTATAATCGTTTATGTTAACAAATTCTTGGTACTTGTCGTAGGTGAAATTTAATCCTGTAGCAAATTTATTCATCGTATTACTGATGATTGAGTTGAAAATCAAGTTCGAATAATAACTACTTTGTTTGATATTATATTGATTTAAACCAAAATAAGAATCCTGATCATGAATATTAAAAGCGTTTTGGAAACCAATACTCTGATAAGGCATATCTTTAAAAACATAACCCACTTTTGTAGATATATCTAAGCGTTCCGTATTGATTTCAGAACCCCAATAATTAGTTGTTCCTCGATCTCTATTTTTATCAAAATTTAATTCTCCAGTTTGCTTTTTATCATTCATATATCTGAAATTGACAAAACTAACTAAACCTTTTTCTTCGTTATAATATTGGTATCTATTGAGTACGTTGACCTGTTTAGCTAATGGATTATCAAGAAAGCCATCATCATTCATATCATTTTTAGAAACTCTAGTATTGCCATGAAGAAACAAACTACTACTCCATTTCTCAGAAATTTTAGTATTGAAATGGGTGTTTAACTCAAAACGAGAATCAGTAGAACCGTATGCATTCAAGAAAAATGGAATGTCGCTAATTGGTTTAATTAATTCCGTATTGATTTGACCGGATATACTTTCGTAACCATTCACCACGCTACCGGCACCTTTAGTAATTTGAATACTTTCTACCCATGTTCCAGGGGTAAATGACAAACCATAAGCTTGTGAAGCGCCTCGTACAGAGGGAACATTTTCTTCTGTAATCATCAAATAGGGACTGGTTAATCCAAGCATTTTTATTTGTTTTGTTCCTGTCAACGCATCGGTAAAGTTGACATCAATTGATGGATTTGTTTCAAAACTTTCAGCTAGATTACAGCAAGCAGCTTTGAGCAATTCTTTACTGGTTATAATAGTTGTATTTCCCGTTACGGTATATGATTTGAGAATTCCTTTTCGCTTTTTTACTATTTTCACTTCCTCTAAATTTTCTTGTGCAAATACCGGAAGCGAAATAAAGACAGCAATAAAAAGCATTATTATTTTATTCATTTTAAAATTATTTAATGTTTGTAAAAAGTGGATTAAAATCACAGATTATGATTTGTCTTTTGAAACATTAAATATCAAGCATAAAAAACATACTGACTATACAACTTAAAAAGTGGTGGTGCATTAGTCTCACAGAAATAAGCATTGTTTTTTGTACTTCTTACATTTTTCTTTAAAGTAAAAACAACAGTTTGTACGTGTTGATCAAACACATAATAAGGATAATCAATGGAAAACACTTTTAAGACTGTATTATCCGATTTTTTTTGAAAGTTTACTACTTTATCTTTACAACAATTCTCCTCTTTTAAAGCAGATTTTACACAACAAGCTTTTTCAACTTTCTGAAAAGTGGCAGTTTTTAACGATACAGAGGCAATTTGCTCTCCACAGTAATGCACATTAAAAGCTAATCCCGCACTGGAAACCAATAATAGGAAAGCTAAAAATAAACTGGTGCATTTTTTAAAATTCATGTTGCAAAATTAGTCAATAATGTGACTTGCAAACCTAAATACAATGTTAAAAAACACAATTGAATTCTTGCACTTCTAATTTTATTTTTTGCTGTGATTAATATATTTCAACAGTTTTTCAATCAGCTTACTATTTAATAATAGGTATTATTAAACCTAAAATGTAATCTCTGTTTGTATTCAAATTAAAAATTTAGTGAGGAAATTAATGAAAGACCAACTTAATTATATTTAAAAACTCTTTCAAGTTTTATAGTTGAAAGATTTTTTATGTCATTTTATTGTTCATCTATCAATATTTTTGAACTTTTTAAACGAGAAATATTGTCAATTTTTTAATCTATGATTAATTTTTTTACCCCTTTTTTATTACCATCCATAATAGCTACTAAATAAATCCCTTTAGTGTAACCACTAATATTTACTACTGTCTTAGTGGATTCAACTTTATGAGAATAAAGCTTTTTCCCCAACATATCGCTAATTGTGATTTGCGTTGCAGGTGAGAAAGCTACTAACTCAATGTTCAGCAAATCTTGAGTTGGATTTGGAAATATAGTTATAGTATTATTTACTGTTTCAAATTGTTCTGTAAATAAAACAATGGAATTAGTATAATCATAGATTGTTCTATTTCTATTTGCATAAGTACTAGTTACGTTATCGTATGAAAAATCATTATAACTTAGCGGTTTATTTACATGCGGAAAATCTTCGAAAATATAATCAAATCCTGTCTTATCTCTAAATGGATTTGCAAAACTAGACATAAGGCTCGAGGAATCGTAGATATATTCTTTTTTACTTCTGTTGGGCATATTATTATCAGTATAAACAGTAGTTTCACTTATTCTGTTACCAGCACCATCCAAAACATAATCAGTTCTTTCGTTTTCTTTAAAAATAGTATCAAAATCATCCCACTCAGCATTTCTGTACGTTAAAATTTTATTATTTGCATCATACGTTAAAAGTGTTTTAGTCCAATTGACCCATTGTGCATTATCCCACTTTTCATTTACTGCGGATATTATTTTATTACTACTATTGTAAGTTAAATTTCCGCGATATTCGTTTATCCATCTTACACCATCCCAGCTGTAAGATACAACAGAGTCAGGCAAATTATTACTGTTATAAGACATAACATTTTTCCATACAATAACCCAAGTTAAACTTGAACTATCCCATTCTTGCTCTAATGATTCTTTAAATTTCCCACCATTATATGTCGAAATTATTCTATATGAATTTTCAAGTTTATTGGTGGCTGTATCCCAGCTCTCAACTGTAGATTGTATAACTTTATTGTTAGTATTATATATATAATTTGCAGACTCAGACATTCGCCATAATCCGGTGCTAGCATCATAATCATAATATTTTTCAAAAGTTAAATTATTATTACTGTCATATTCATAATTGTAACCCGACCTAGTTTGCCAAGAGCTACCGTTATAATATTGATCAATACTTGATAATAATTTGTTTTGGCCTTGAAATGTAATCGTCGTAAAAACGATCAACACAATAAATGTAATTTTTTTCATAATTGTTTTTTTTGGATTAAAAAAAATTTTGAATTTATCAGTATATAAAACTCCTTAAAATTACAAAAAATATTTAATAAGCAAGATGTAACTTACTGATTATTAGCATCTTTTAATTATAATATTCATTTAAATTGTATTTAAAAATAGGTGTTAAGAACTCAAACACTAAGTCCATTAAAAATAGTAAGAATAATAAGTTTGTAAAATATTACTGTTAGTTAAAATATTTACTGACTAAAAAAGAATTTTCGTACAATATAAATAAATATTAATTCCTAAATATTTTTTTACTGATTTTTTGAACACATTAGAATATGAAGATTTTGGTTTAATTTTTCCTCATTAATCTTAAAACTCCTATGGGTGAATTTGAATTTTAAACTTTGAATACAACAAAAGTGCTCTATCTTTAAAAGCCTTTTTTATAAAAGCACTACTAAAGTTTGTTTTTAGCGTATTAAGTGCCCATTGAATATTTACTTCATATTCTATTTATCATCTCTTCAATTAGTTTAAATAAAATTTGATCAAAATCCTGAAATGTTTGCTCTCTTAATATAAAAACAGAATACTATTATTAAAAACATATCAGCTATGTTCTAATTTATTATAAATAACTATCTGAGTTTAGAAAGTGGGTCTAAAAAAACATTTAAAAAGAATGTCTAACTTTAATGTTAAAGTGCTAAATTGAATAAAAATGGAAAGGCTCAACTAAACAAAAAATAATAAATATTTAAAAACTAATTTACACGGCAATTTATACAGCAATGCAATAAATCACATTTGTTTTTGATAATAAAATCCTGCTAAAAATAATAGTAAAAAAATAGGTTGAATCAGAAATCTTCTAATGTAGAATAGTAGCCAATTATTGTTATCTACACCAAAGTAAATAACTAAGAAAAAAATTCCAATTAAGATTAAAAAGATAATGTAATACACTATTAGCGCAAATTTTACCATATTTAAATCTTTAAAAAGGACATAAATAACTCCTAATGAAAGAAAAGTATTTAGAGAAAATCGAAAGGTTAAATTTACGATTAATCGAAAAAAATCTATTTTTGGAAATGGTAAATTAAGAAAATCTCTCTTAAAAAAATCTAATAACGGATCATAAAATATCTGCTTTTCAAAAAAGCGAATAAACAGTAGCGACAGAATTAATAAGAATAAAATTATAATTTTTATTTTATTATTTAATATTTTTCGAAGCATATTTTGAAAATTTACGAACCCAAATCAACCATAATATAAATACCACACCGTAGATATACAAAGGAAAAAGAATATCATGCAAAAAAGATTGTTGCTCTGGAAAATAAAATATAAGCATACATAAAGCAGCTATCCTGATTACATTTAATAAATAAATAATAACACTTCCACCAATAATATATAATAATGTATATACTAACTTACCAGCAAAAGCGACTACAAATGAAATAAACAAAATTATCACACTCATTGCATTACAACCTTCTACAATACGAGCAAGATATTTATTATTGTAGATAATTTTATAATACGGTCTTGTTGCACTTTCCTTCACTGATGCATCTTGATCAAACAAAAGCAAAACCTGTTCTGTATTTTTGCTGACTATCTTAGTGATTGTATCTGCTCTATTTTCTGCAAAACTATTTAGATAATTTTGATATAAAAAAGTAAGAATAATGTAAGTCAAAAAAAAACTTGCTAAAAAAATTAGAAATGGTTTGTAAAGAATAAAGTATGTTTTCAACGTGTGTGTTTTTTTGAAAATTTTATAGGATTTTTGAAATTACTTTAAATACTTTTACAAAAAAAATAGAAAAGATGACCTTTCAAGAATTAAAGCCAAAAGTAACTGAAATAATTTTAAAAGCAAACCTTTCTCGCGATGAGAAGTTATTAAATATATGTCAATTGTTAAGTGATTCAATCACTTATTATAACTGGGTTGGATTTTATTTCGCTAATCATGATACGAAGACTTTGCATTTGGGCCCTTATGTAGGAGCAGAAACAGATCATACTATAATTCCTTTTGGAAAGGGGATTTGCGGACAAGTAGCAGAAAGCAATACTAACTTTGTAGTTCCAGATGTTGCTGCTCAAGATAATTATATTGCTTGTAGTTTTACAGTAAAGTCTGAAATCGTAGTGCCGCTTTTTGTCGACGGTAAAAATATTGGACAAATCGATATTGATAGTCATGTTATTGATCCTTTTACAGAGGAAGACGAGCGCTTTTTAGAATTTGTTTGTGTTGAAATTGCTAAATTGTATTAATTCCTTATACGTTATTTATTCTTAAAAGGACATGAAAACCATACTATATACAATTGCGCTACTCGTAATTACAACAATAACTTTTTCGCAGGTTTCTAAACCTGTAAGTAAAATGATTTTTCTTGACTCCTCTGACGAAGAAACTTCGGAAGGCAATCACAAATACTACAGAATTATTAGAGGTTATTTCTCAGAAAGCGAAGCTTATGAATTTAATGATTATTATAAATCTGGAAATATAAAAACGAAAGTTCTGTCTAAAAATAGAGATTATATGGACATGGACGGTGCATTTATTACTTATTATGAAAACGGAAAAAAGAAATCTATTTCAAACTATAAAGACAAAAAAAAAATAGGGAAAGAATTTAATTATTTTGATGATGGAGCCCTTCGTTTAGAAATTGAATATCTAGAAAACGAAGGAGACCTTGCTGTTAATTATAAAGTAATTGAATTTTGGAATAAAAAACGTCAGCAAAAAGTCGTTGATGGTAATGGCGAATATCAAGGATTTGACTTAGAGGGAACTTTTTTAATAGGAATAATTAAGAATGGCTTAAGAGAAGGGAAATGGACAGGTTCTAGCCTAAAACAAGGCATTAAAATTATCGAATTTTACACTAAAGGAAAGCTTATTTCAGGAACATCAACCGATTCCAATAACATAGAACGAAATTACACTACACTATTAGAAAAACCTAAACCTGACAAAGGCCTTAATCATTTTTACAGTTTTGTGAGCAAAAATTTTACTGTACCTAGAGAATTTCAAATAAATAGAATTTCCGAAAAAATCATCGTAAAATTTATTATAGAAAGAGACGGGACCATAACTGATTCAAAAATAATTAGAGGAATAAATGATGAATTAGATAAAGAAGCAATACGAGTAATAACAGACTATGAAGGATGGACAGTCGGAAAAATGAGAGGCTTACCACTAAGAGTTTCCTATACCATTCCTATTACGATTGCAGGATCAAATTAGAAAACCAGATAAAACATTGGACAAATAGATATTGACAGTCACGTAATCGATCCATTTACTGAGGAAGATGAACGCTTTTTAGAATTTGTTTGCGAAGAAATCGCCAGATTATATTAATTCCCATAAAGTACTTTATTTGTAAATTAACATGAAAAACAAACTCTATACAATTGCACTATTCTTAATCACAAGCATAACCTTTTGTCAGGTTTTTAAACCTGTAAGTAGAAAGATTTTTCTGGATTCGTCATGGCAATTGACAACTGAAGAAAATCATAAATATTATAGAATAATTAAAGATTACAACACCATAAAAGACATCTATATAGTAAATGATTTTTACAAATCAGGTGTTTTACAAATGACTGGCACAACAACTGATAGAAATTCCTTAAAAAATATAGGTCAATTTGTTTACTATTATGAATCTGGAATTAAAAGATTAGTTAACAGCTATAATCAAGGATCGATAGAAGGGAAGGAATATTCATGGTATGAAAACGGCAATAAAAGACAAGAAGGAGAATACGCACAGCAAGTAAAAAAAAATACAATCTATAAAATAATTCAATATTGGGATCAAAACAATAATCAAACCGTGATAAACGGCAATGGAACTTATAAATTAGAAGAGGATCATAATAAGTTATTCGGTAAAATTAAAAATGGTTTGCGAGACAGTATTTGGACAGGAATCAATAAAAATTATAAATATTTTGAGACGTATAAAAAAGGAGAGCTTCTGCACGGAACAACTATCGATTCTACAAACAACTCCTTTAATTACACTAGCATTTATACAACTCCAATGCCCACAAAAGGAATGAGTCATTTTACAAACTACCTAAACAGTAAAATTAAGGTCACTGAAAACGCAAAATTACATAAAATTTCTGGGACCATTATTATACAATTTTTCATTGAAAAAAATGGCGTTATCTCAAATATAAAAATATTAAAAAGTTTAGGGTTTGGCATAAATGAAGAAGCTATTAAGGTATTAGCAAGCTATCCAAATTGGATTCCTGCAAAGACAAGAGGAGTACCCTATGGAACTACAATTCAAATTCCAATAACAATACCAAAATCTATTTAGTCATTTATTTGTCGTATTAAAAACTTTATACTACTTTTGCAACCGTCCTACAATAGCTGTATGGCATACATAAAAATCATTAAACAAATATTGGAATGTATTTAACTAAAGAGATTAAAGAAGAAATCTTCGCTAAACACGGAGAAAAAACAAACACTGGAAAATCAGAAGCTCAAATAGCTTTGTTTACCTACAGAATTACACATTTAACAGAGCACCTGAAAAAAAATCGTCATGATTATAACACAGAGCGTTCATTAGTATTGTTAGTAGGTAAAAGAAGATCTTTGTTAGATTACTTGAAAAAGACAGAAATCAACAGATATCGTGAAATTATCAAAGTATTGAATATCAGAAAATAATCAATATAAAAAGAGGTGCGCAAGTGCCTCTTTTTTATTTTACAATTTAGAGTCACAAAAAATACGAATTTAGTCCTGACACAAAAAGGATTAGAATTGAGATTCACCCACAAAGCCATTGCAATTATGTAACTGGCAGATAAAAAAAGTTTGTTTTTCATTGGGTTTTAGGCATTAACTACGCAAAACAACAACTACAACACAACTAAAACCCATGTTTAACTAAAAAATTAAATTTATGATTCCACAATTATTTGTAGAAAGTATCGATTTAGGTGATGGCAGAAACATCACAATCGAGACAGGTCGTTTAGCCAAACAAGCTGATGGGTCTGTAGTAGTAAGAATTGGTAAAACTGTCATTTTAGGTACAGTAGTTTCCTCAAGAAAAGCAAGTCCAGGAATCGATTTCTTGCCATTAACGGTAGATTATCGTGAAAAATTTGCAGCAGCAGGTCGTTTCCCAGGTGGTTTTTTCAAAAGAGAAGCACGTCCAAGTGACAACGAAGTATTAACAATGCGTTTAGTAGACCGTGTTCTACGTCCGCTTTTCCCAGATGATTATCATGCAGAAGTGCAGGTTATGATTCAGTTGATGTCTCATGACGAAGATATAATGCCAGATGCATTAGCAGGACTAGCCGCTTCGGCAGCTCTTGCTTTGTCTGATATTCCTTTTGAAACTTTGATTTCTGAAGCTAGAGTAGGTCGTATTGATGGAAAATTTATCATCAATCCGTCTCGTGCTCAATTAGCATTATCAGATATTGATATGATGATTGGAGCTTCTATGGATTCGATCGCTATGGTAGAAGGTGAAATGAAAGAAATCTCAGAAGCTGATATGTTGGAAGCAATTAAATTTGCACATGAACACATCAAAAACCAAATTTCGGCTCAATTGCGTTTGCAAGCTGCTTTTGGTAAAAAAGAAGTGCGTACGTACGAAGGCGAAAGAGAAGATGAAGCTATTTACGCTAAAGTAAAAGAAGCATCTTACGATAAAATTTATGCTATTGCTAGCAAAGGTTCCGCTAAGCAAGAACGTTCGGCTGCATTTGAAGCTGTAAAAGAGGAAGTTAAAGCTTTATTTACAGAAGAAGAGTTGGCAGCTGATGGAGATCTAGTTTCTAAATACTTCAAGAAAACCAATAAAGAAGCTGTTCGTAACGTAACCCTAGACTTAGGAACACGTTTAGACGGAAGAAAAACTACAGAAATTAGAGATATCTGGTGTGAAGTAGATTATTTACCATCGGTACACGGATCGGCATTGTTTACCCGTGGAGAAACTCAAGCATTGGCAACAGCCACTTTAGGAACTTCTAGAGAAGCAAACCAAATTGATTCACCATCAGAACAAGGTGAAGAAAAATTCTATTTGCATTATAACTTCCCTCCTTTCTCTACTGGTGAAGCACGTCCTTTGAGAGGAACTTCAAGAAGAGAAGTTGGTCATGGAAACTTAGCGCAAAGAGCATTGAAAAATATGATTCCTGCTAATTGTCCTTACACAATTCGTGTGGTTTCTGAAGTGTTAGAATCTAATGGTTCATCTTCAATGGCTACCGTTTGTGCTGGAACATTATCATTAATGGATGCAGGTATTCAAATGATTCGTCCTGTTTCTGGAATCGCAATGGGATTAATCACAGATGGAGATCGTTATGCTGTATTGTCTGATATTCTTGGTGATGAAGATCACTTAGGAGACATGGACTTTAAAGTAACTGGAACTTCTGAAGGAATTACAGCTTGTCAAATGGATATTAAGATTGACGGTTTAAAATACGAAATTATGGAAGCAGCTTTGGCGCAAGCCCGTGATGGCCGTTTGCATATTCTTGGAAAATTAATCGAAACTTTAGCAGCTCCAAAAGCAGATGTTAAAGCTTACGCTCCAAAAATTATTACTAGAAGAATTCCAAATTCATTTATCGGAGCTTTAATTGGACCTGGTGGAAAAGTTATTCAAGAATTACAAAAAACCACTGGAACAACAATTGTTATCAATGAAGACCCTATCACGGAAGAAGGAGTTATCGAAATTTTAGGTACAGATCCAGCTGGAATTGAAGCAGTATTGGCTAAAATCAAGTCTATCACTTTCAAACCTCAAATGAATGAGTCGTATGAAGTGAAAGTAATCAAAATGTTAGATTTTGGTGCGGTTGTAGAATATACCTCAGCCCCAGGAAACGAGGTTTTATTGCACGTATCTGAATTAGCTTGGGAACGCACAGAAAATGTTGCTGATGTTGTAAATATGGGCGACGTTTTCCAAGTGAAATACTTAGGTATGGATCCAAAAACTAGAAAAGAAAAAGTGTCTAGAAAAGCACTTTTGCCAAGACCTCCACGTGAGGAAAGAAAAGAGTAATCAGATCTTAAGTTTACTAAAGGTTTATTTATAGAAAACCCCAATTCATTTGCTTGAATTGGGGTTTTCGTTTTTTAAAAAACGCCGCTTGATGAAGATCTAACTTTATAAATTGAATTATAATTTTTCATTAAATCACAAATTATTACATTTACAATTCTAATTTGTAAAATATGTTTACCCAAGAATTCAAAAAAGCGATACAAGAGCTACCTAGTGCTGAGAAAGACAAGTTAATTTTTAGACTTTTAAAAAAAGATCAAGATCTCATTAAGAGACTTCATTTTGAATTAGTAGATACAGAAACGGTCGAGGACAAAAGGATTGCCTTTGAAAAAGTCATGCTAAAAAAAATTGATCATTTTACAGAGCAGTTTTATTCGGTTGGATATTTACTTCAAGACACTCGTTATGTAAGCGGTGATATAAGTGCACACGTAAAAATTACCAAAGACAAGTTTGGCGAAATAAGTCTGAATATAAAAATGCTGAATCATCTCCTATTACTTAACAATGAAAGAATCCAAATCCAAAGTTATACAAAGGCTTATACGATGTGTATCTATGTAATTGCGAGAGCTTTTAAAATTTTGATTTTGATAAAAGCAATTGACGATGATTATTTTTTAGATTTCAAAGAAGATTTGGAAAAGCTTGGAATATTAATCGGTAAAAATTCTTTATTAATGAAAACTGCTATAAATAATGGCTTGAACGTAAACTGGTTAATTAGTGCAGAAATTCCTGAAGATATTGTTGCGATACATAAAGAGATTAGAGCGAATGGGTTCTTGAAGTAAATTTTAATTTTATACAAGCTGTAAAATATGCTACCAGCACCGTTTTCAAAACCTTACAGGTGTTTTTGATTTTAAACGGTTATGCGCATTTTACAAAAATGATTCGTAATTACCGGAGTTATTCGAGTTTATCCAATAAAAAACCCGAAGCAAGTTCAGGTTTAAATTATTTTTTTAGCCTGCAGCACTAATGCAAAAGATTAGTAGCGCACTTGATATCGTGGAAAAGTAATGAATAAAACTTAAAAAATTTTTATATTTCTCCATTATATAAATCCCAAATCGGAAATATTAAATCGTAATCATTCCAATTTAAGTTACCATCCACAATTTTAAAGTTCTGGAATAAGTTTACATCCATATATTTAGAGATAGATGGATGATTTGATTTAGACAAAAAAGGACCAAAATCCACAATCTTTATAGCATTATCATCAAATGTGATTTTAATTTTATGCAAAGATTCATAAACCGCTTTAACAACATTAATTGTCTTTACGTCTTCGTCGAGATTGGTATAGTCTATTGTTATTTTCATGGTAGTTTTTTTGTTATTATTTCGAATGGAATTTCTTTATGATAGATGAAATAGTCAATCTTATTTTATGCAACAAATTTATAAAATGATTTGCAAATTTGACTACCAAGATATAAATTATGCACCCCGATTTAATTTTTTGAAAATTAGGTCTTCTTTTCCAAAAAATCAATTTTTAAATCCTTAATTAGCTCTTCTCCAGTAATTCCAAGAGCTGTAGCAATCTTCAACATTGTACTAATTTTCATCTCTTGAGAACCTTTAATATATTTTCTTAAATTTTCCACATCTAATCCTGCACCGTGAGCGACATATTTCTGCTTTAAATTCTTCTCTTTCATAATTTCTTTTATCCTCATTCCTAAATCTATAACGGTTTGAGGAATTTCTGTTTTTCGTATCCGTTTCATAGGATTAAATTTATGCTGACAAGATTGTTTTGAATTGATTGAAATCAATCGGTTGTTTACAATCTTTTTTATTTTTACATTTGAACAAAATCAAATGTAAATGCCTACACTAAATTGGATTGGTAAAGACAAAATCATCAATCACCATCAAGATGTTCCTTATAAAGTACTGAATCATGAATACGGATTTTCTGAAACTGAAAAATCTGAAAACGCAATTGATTCCGGAAATCTCATTATCAATGGTGATAATCTAGAAGCGCTAAAATCTTTGTTGCCAAAATATGAAGGGAAAATAAACTGTATTTACATTGACCCACCTTATAATACGGGAAATGAAAATTGGGTTTATAACGACAATGTCAATTCTCCAAAAATTAAAAAATGGTTTGGAAAAATTGTTGGGAAAGAAAATGAAGACCTTACCCGAGATGACAAATGGTTGTGCATGATGTATCCACGATTAAAATTACTACACAAACTTTTAGCGAAAGATGGGGCAATTTTTATTTCAATAGACGACAATGAGCAAGCCAATTTAAAATTAATAATGGATGAAATTTTTGGAGGTCGAAATTTTGTAACTACTATTCATTGGAAAAGAAGCGAAAGTCAAAATAATAATTCCAATCTACTTTCTGTCGTAGGAGAATTTATCATCTGTTTTATAAAAAACAAAGACGGTAAAACTTTTAATAAAATTGACTTACAAGAAACAGCTATAAAAGAGTATCGCTATTCCGACCAAACAGGAAAATTTAGAAGAGGAACTATTGTCGATAATAGTAGGGGAAAACATTTACTTGAAGTTACCTCTCCCGACGGAAAGACTAAAACAATTAAAAGTATCAGAAGTCGAGATTTTTTTGATGAAAAAATTAAACAAAATATGATATACTGGACAGCAACAGGAACGCCATATCTAAAATTATATCTTGAAAAATCTGGTGGTCAAATTTCTAGCAATTGGTTTGATAAAGAGGGTGTAAATGAAGATGCTTCTGAAGAATTAACACAAATGAATTTAAATTTCCCTTTTTCAAAACCTTTTAGTCTTGTCGAAAAAATCATAACGATTTCTACAGATTCAAACTCCATAATTCTCGACAGTTTCGCAGGTTCAGGAACAACCGCTCACGCCGTTTTAAATCTCAACAAACAAGACGGTGGAAACAGAAAATTCATTTTAATTGAAATGGAAGATTATGCCGAAACCATTACGGCAGAACGTGTAAAACGTGTTATCAAAGGTTATGGAGAAAATGATAAATCAGTTGAAGGAACAGGCGGAAGTTTTGATTATTATACTTTGGGCGAACCACTATTAGATGAAAATAACAATCTAAACGAAAATATTTCTGTTGAAAAGATCAGAGAATATGTTTGGTTTACCGAAACACGTAGTCCCCTAAACCCCAAAGAGGGAACTAGCCAATTGACACCATTTATGGGAAATCACAATGATACTGGCTATTATTTTATTTACGATATAGATAATTTGACAACGCTTGACTATGAAGTGTTAGCTGAATATGTACAACAAAAAGCAGAACGCTACATTATTTATGCAGATAATTGTTTACTTCCCGAATCATTTTTGAGAGAAAAAAATATTGAGTTCAAGAAAATTCCACGTGATATAACTCGTTTTTAATTATGGAACTAAAAACCTACCAGAAGCAAGTTATTGATGATTTGCAACAGTATTTTGAGTATTTGCAAAACCATAAAAAAGCGGACAAAGCTTTTAATTCCTTTTGGCAAGACAAAGTTGGAATTTACAATCCACTTTCAGGCGAAGGAATGCGACCTTATCAAAATACGGTTCCAAGTGCGGTACATTTAAGCATCAAAGTTCCAACAGCGGGCGGAAAAACATTTATCGCTTGCAATGCTTTGAAAACTATTTTTGACGCAATGCCTGAAACCAAAACACGAGCTGTGGTTTGGCTTGTGCCGTGGAGTAATTTATTAGACCAAACAGTACGCAATCTTTCGAATCCTGAACATCCGTATTGCCAAAAACTAAATTCGCTTTTCAATAATAGAGTACAAGTTTATGAAAAACGAGATTTGTTGCAAGGTGCAAGTTTCAACCCTTCCTCGGTTCAAGAGCAGTTGAGTATTATGGTTATGAATTTTGCATCCATTCGAGCGAGAAATAAAGAAGACAGAAAAATCAACGAACAGAATTCTAATCTAGCCAACTTTAATATTCAAGAAAATGATGTTTTGGAAGGAACAGAAAAAGAAGCTTTAATCAATGTGATCCGAAGTTTGAATCCGATTTTGATTGTCGATGAAAGTCACAACGCCGAAAGTGATTTAAGTGTAGAAATGTTGAACAATCTGAATCCGAGTTTTATTTTAGATTTGACTGCCACGCCAAAACAAAATGCAAATATTGTGAGTTTAGTTTCGGCAGTTGAACTCAAGAAAGAACACATGGTCAAATTACCCGTGATTGTTTACAACCATCAAAATATTGAAAGTGTTATAGAAAGTGCTTTGCATTTGCAACAAAAATTAGAAGCAGAAGCAAACATTTTAGAACAAAATGGTGGTAAATATATTCGTCCAATTGTATTATTTCAAGCGCAGCCAAAAGGAAAAGAAGACAACACTACTTTTGAAAAACTAAAAGCACAACTTATTTCGGTTGGAGTTCCCGACGAACAAATTAAAATAAAAACAGCCAATAAAGATGAACTAAAAGGTATTGATTTGATGAGCAACGAATGTTCTGTGCGATACATCATTACGATCAATGCGTTGAAAGAAGGTTGGGATTGTCCGTTTGCTTACATATTAGCTTCGCTTGCTGATAAATCTTCGGAAGTGGATGTGACGCAAATTTTAGGTCGGGTTTTAAGACAACCGTATGTGATGAAACATAATAGTACGATGCTGAATCTATCGTATGTAATTACTGCTTCTGCAAAATTTCAAAACACGCTTCAGAATATTATTAAAGGCTTACAACAGTCAGGATTTAGTGAAAAAGATTATCGAGATAAAGATATAATGACGGAAGAAGTGAAAGTCGAAACGGAACAAAAATCCCTTGAAAACTTTCTGTTTCCAGAACAAGCTACGGAACCAGAAAATGCAGAAAACGGAATTGATGTGACTAAAATTTTATTTAACTCCGATAAAAAAGTTGCAACAAATACGAGTGTTTTTGAAATCGAAGAAATGGCGATTGCACAAAACGAAGCATTTCAGCAGCTAATTGCAAATCAGGAAAACAGCAATGTCCCGTTACAAACTTATACCGAAGTTGGCATGAAAGTGAAACAATACAAAATGCGTGAAAACGTAGCAACTCAAGCTCAACAAATCATCTTGCCAAAGTTTGTTATCGAAACACCAAAAAATGATTTTCTGCTAATGGAAGATGGCGGTACTGCTCTTTTAGACCGTGTGAATTTATTAAAATTATTTAAACTTTCGGACAAAGATATTCAGATTGGTTTCAAAAGTGTTTCATCCGAATTATATAAAATCGATACCGAAGAAATTGGCAACGGCGAATATAAAATGTCACCTTTTAAAATTGACGATAATTCTGTTCAAGAAAAAATTAGTAGTTACATTTTAGCAAAGCCAAAAGAAGGTCAGATTAAGGATTTTGTTCATTTTGTGGTAAAGCAAATTGACAAAATGCCACCGATTGCCGATAATGAAATCAAGAAATATGTAACGCGAATTTTAGAAAACATGTCATCACAGGAATTGATTGATTTCAATCAGTACAAGCTCTCTTATTCCGATTTGATTAAGAAAAAAATCAATGAGTTGGCGGATGCTTGTGCGGAAGAGCAATTCAATGACTGGCTGGAGATTGGAAAAATTAAGACTCAAGCGGTTTGGAAATTTGAGCATGCTATAATTCCATCTAAAATTGGGAACGACATTGGAAATTCACTATACGTTCATGAAGGAGACATGAATGGATTGGAACAACAATTTATTTTAGAAATCGCTCATTTTTCTAATATCGCTTTTTGGCATCGAAATTTAGGAAGAGGAAAAGGATTTGCTTTAAACGGTTATAAATCGAATCATTATCCTGATTTTATTTTGGTAACGAAAAACAATAAAGTCATTGTTGTTGAAACCAAGGGTTCAGATAGAGATAACTCTGACAGTACTGCAAAATTACGATTGGGGAAATCATGGGCTACGGCTTCTGGTACGGATTACATTTATATGATGGTTTTTGATAAAAATGCAATTGAAGGCGCTTATAATTTAGAAAAAGCTATTTCCTTAATTCAACAAATGTAGAAAATCAATTTCTGAAAATTTAGTTTTGGAAATCTAATATCTACACCGTTTTAGAAACGTTGCAGAATAAGGAAATTTCATTAGGTAATTAAACTAACTTGATTTTATGAAACCAACTCCGTCAGAGTTTAAAACTCTGACGGAGTTTGACCTAAATCAATATTCATCCTGAATTAAAGTCGATGAAAAACCGAAAACGTTCACATTTCCTTAAACCGCGTTAGGGATAGCAGAGGAAATCCTTTTTATTTTTTCTTTAAAAAATAAAAAGATTGCAACGGATAGCTTGACCGCAGGGAACGTCCAAATCATAATAACTTGACTATAAACAAATTAAAACTATAAAAAAAACTTTTTCAAATAATGTAACATTTTTGCAACTCCAAACGTATAATCACTTGTACACTTAAAATGGAGGACACAAAAACATGAGACAACTTAAAATCACCAAGCAGGTCACAAATCGTGAAACTGCATCATTAGACAAATATTTACAAGAAATAGGTAAAGTTGATCTTATTACAGCTGACGAAGAAGTAGAATTAGCTCAAAAAATTAAAGCCGGGGATCAAAAAGCTTTAGAAAAATTGACCAAAGCTAATTTACGTTTCGTTGTTTCGGTGGCTAAACAATACCAAAATCAAGGACTTACTCTTCCCGATTTAATTAACGAAGGAAACTTAGGACTGATTAAAGCAGCACAGCGTTTTGATGAAACACGTGGTTTCAAATTTATTTCATACGCCGTTTGGTGGATTCGTCAATCGATTCTTCAAGCATTAGCTGAACAATCTCGTATCGTTCGTTTGCCTTTAAACAAGATTGGTTCTATAAATAAAATCAACAAAATGTACGCTTTATTAGAGCAATCTAATGAGCGTCCACCATCTGCTGAGGAAATTGCAAAAGAGCTTGACATGACTGTAAATGATGTTAAAGAGTCTATGAAAAACTCTGGTCGTCACTTATCAATGGATGCACCTCTTGTGGAAGGAGAAGATTCTAACCTTTATGACGTTTTGCGTTCTGGTGAATCTCCAAATCCTGACAGAGAATTAATTCACGAATCATTGCGTACTGAAATTGAGCGTTCTTTAGAGACGTTAACTCCTAGAGAAGCTGATGTTGTTCGTTTATACTTTGGTTTAGGTGATCAACACCCAATGACTTTAGAGGAAATTGGAGAAACTTTTGACCTGACTCGTGAGCGTGTTCGTCAAATTAAAGAAAAAGCAATCCGCAGATTGAAACATACTTCAAGAAGTAAAATCCTTAAAACTTATTTAGGATAAAAATAGTCTAAAGTCATAAAGTCTAAAGTTTTAAAGTCAGCGTACTTTATGACTTTAGACTTTTAAACTTTATGACTAATAAAAGTAACAACAGTTTGATTGACTGTTCGTTTTTTGATTGATGATTGAAACTCCGGCTGATTACCGGAGTTTTACTTTTTTAATGATTTATCATTTATTTTATGGCGTAACCCTTCGTAAAAACTTCGGGTCGGGCTTTGCGCTACAATCTTTTTCCTTTATTGCGCTAGCGCTACATAAAGAAAAAAGGATTTCCACTGCAATCCCTTACGCAAGTAAAACAATTTATTAAGGAGATGCCTCCTGCTTAAAAAACTTTCGCCAATTGGTCTAAAAAAACTACTTTTGCACAAACAATACAACTACACAATGAAGAATACACTGATAGCTCCTTCTGTTCTTGCTGCTGATTTTGGAAACTTACAACGTGACATCGAAATGATTAACAATTCTGAAGCAGATTGGTTTCATATCGACATCATGGACGGCGTTTTTGTTCCAAACATTTCTTATGGAATGCCAGTTTTAGAAGCCATTAATAAGCATGCTAAAAAAACAATAGATGTTCACTTAATGATTATAGAGCCGGATCGTTATATTAAAACTTTTGCTGAATTAGGTGCTAATATATTAAGCGTACATTATGAAGCCTGTACGCATCTTCATAGAACTTTACAAGCAATTAAAGCAGAAGGAATGAAAGCTGGAGTAGCTATAAATCCGCATACTAATATTGATTTATTAGAAGATGTAATCAATGACATCGACTTAGTATGTATTATGAGTGTAAATCCAGGTTTTGGAGGTCAGTCATTTATCGAAAATACGTACGCAAAAGTAAAAAAATTAAAAGATCTGATTCATAGAACTGGAGCCACGACGCTTATAGAAGTTGACGGTGGCGTAACGAACAAAAATGCCAAACAACTTGTTGAAGCAGGTGCTGATGTGCTAGTGGCAGGAAGCTTTGTCTTTAAAGCAGAAAACCCAACTGCAACTATTGCAGATCTAAAAAAACTAACTGCCATTTAGAAGAATGCTCTTTTACAAAACAAGAAAAAGTCCCGTGCTCAATTTAGCACGGGACTTTTTTTATAGTACTTATTTAGTGTGATTATACTACAAACGGACCAGTCTCCCACTTCAACAATATGACTTTAATAATAAACCAGTATATAGTCCTAAATAGCGCCAGCGCCATATAAGTTTTTACTAGTACCGTACACTTTGAGAAAATTAAATTTTAAAGTCTATTTTCATAGAACTGGATAGTAGTAGCTCTCTTTCAGAATAAAAATTTCGTATTAAAGTCACTATTAATATAATCACTAACTGAAATACCTACAAATTTTTTGAAATTTGTAGAAAATGTATACCTTGAGTTAAACAAGCATTTTTCACCTAATGAAGCGACAGTAAAATGATCTAAGAACCCTTCATTAATGAGTGATAACGCATAACACACCTTTACCAAGTTGCTAAAATCACTGATTGAATAACGGCAATAATACTTAAATACAAATTCAATGTGACGTCTAGGAACTTGTAATTTTTTTGATAAGGTTTCAGCCGTCAAGGCACTCTGGGACAGCATAGGAACCGATTTTTGAAGCGTTTGAATATCAGAAATAATAAAATCAACGTTTTTTAGAGTAGTATTATATACTATTTTATCTTTATCGTCTATGGGCTTTAAAATCTTTCTACTCCAGATTAAAAACTTTCTTGGTTCGTTTAAATGACTATTTTTTAATAGATAGTGATCTCCAAAAATAATAATAGGATTCTTGAACATATAAATGAGTATCAGCAACCATAGTAACGAAGAGTACTTATAAAAATCACCTAAGCCAATACTTGAGTCTAATACAAAATAATTAGCAAAAATAAACAATAAGAACGTGAGACTAATCATTAATAATAGCCAGTTTTTTATGTGTTGATTGTTTAATATTTGAAGCAGCGATGTGTTTTTTCTCTTTCTAAACTTGTCCAAAAGGAGCAGTAATAAAACTAAATAAAAAGTAGAATAAAACACGAAATAATATAAATGTATTTGATTTTCCTTAAAAAAAAAATTTAAGAGAAGCACTACTGAAGGGGGAATAAAATGGACGAACTCCCTTTTTAACTCATCAGAACCCTGCACTAATCTTTTAAAAAACAAATAGTAAATAGGTACTAAAAACAAGCCTAATGATAATTTTAGTTTTAGGGGGCTATATATTTTTTCAACGATTCCTAAATATTCTAAAGCATAAGTGAATCTTTGTATGCCAACAGCGAATAAAATTATAATGAAATAAATATTTATTTTATGATTATTGACTTTATTAAAAATCATAAAAATAACTGTCATAAGACACAAAAAGCCGACGAACAACGATATTACGTATAAAAACATGTGTCAAATAGTCAAAATGTGTAACAAATATAAGGATTTTGAATAAAAAATATTGAATCTCATTTACTATTCTTTTTATTTGTTAAAAATTTCCTAAACAACAATTACCCCCATGAAACCATTCTACCTTACACTTTCACTATTTATTGCATTTCTAATTACCCTGCATGTTGATGCACAAACTAATGTTACATCTTCAGGAATGTCTATCCAAGGAATTGCCCGTGATGAAAATAATGCTGCAATTGCAAACATTGACCAATTGGGATTGGTCTTCACTGTTTATTACTTAAACTCTGCTAATGCCGAGCAATTGATTTTAACCAAAACGGCAAATGTAAAAACCGATAATTTCGGGGTTTTTTCTTATGTATTAGATATTGATCAAGCACAATATGGACTGATTAGTTCTCAATCTGCTTATTTAAAAGTTGTACAAGGTAGTGTGGTTTTCTCTAACGAAAAACTGCAAGCTGTTCCTTATGCTATTTTTGCTCAAAACGGCGTACCTACAGGTTCTATTATGCCATTTATTGGTACGGTGGCACCAAATGGCTGGTTGCTTTGCGATGGAAGTGCTATTCCTATTAACTCAGTAACTACGAATCTAAGAACGCTGTTAGGTGCTACCACCACACCAGATTTACGAGCTATGTTTTTACGTGGAAGCGGTACAGGAAATGGAAAATCTGGCCCAGCTTTAAAAACCACACAATTAGATGATTTAAAGGAGCATTCACACATTATAAATCTATTTACCAATAGTAATGGCAGCCATAACCATGATAGTGGAAATGGCTATAATAAAGTTTTAACTGTGGATAATAAATATACTGTTAGTGGTACAAATAATAATAATGGAAGTGGCGAAGAACCGAATTTAGTTAATTCAAAAAATATTGCTTCAGATGGAGCCCACACGCACCTTGTTAATGGAAACACATATAACACCGGTGGAACAGAAACTCGCCCAATAAACTATGGGGTAAACTACATTATCAAAATATAATTCTACTAGGTTTTGCCTAGTTTTTTATTAACAAATAAAATAATCATTATGAAGAATTATATTATTGTGTTATGCATTATAGCGCTGTGCTGCAACACCTTATTTGCTCAAGAACAAAAGGGAGTAGCTACCGTAATTGGCGCAGCAGCTTCCGGAAAAGATAATCTTAACCACACCTTAACGCAAAAGGTAAATGGTGTTAATAAAACTTTTACCATCCAACATGTCGGTATCCAAGTGGGAATGCCGTACATGGGCGTAACAGATAAACCATACACCAACAATCCTACTCAAAATTACATTAAAGATTTAGGCTTCCCTTGGGGTATTCGCTATCGTTATAACACTTTTTCTGAAGACGCTTTTACCGTTTCCAAAGGCTATTTTAGTGATAAAATTGAGCTGAACTGGGACATCAAACAGAATCGTGATAAAATTGTAAGTATTTCGGTTTACCGAACAGAAAACATTGATAGTCAAAACCCAGATTGGGGTAAAGCCTTAAAAACTTTACCTGCCGATGCGGGAACTTTTGTAGATAATAATGTGGAAGGTGGCAAATTGTATCGTTATAAAGTTGCAGCAAAGGGAGTAGAAATTGATGGTTTAGAAATCCTATACAGTACTTACATTACAGGTATTGGTTACAGAAACCCAACAGGTATTATTACTGGAAATATCGCTTATACGGGTGGAAACCCAGTAAAAGATGTATTGGTGGCGGCCAACCCTACCGGAAGCACACTAAAGTTTGGAAGTTCTTTAAAAGTACCCGCTGATGGCTATATTTCTGTACCGAGGTTACACAAAAGTTTAAAAGATTCGATCACGTTACAGGCGTGGGTAAAATCAGAAAAAGATTTATCAACTTGGAACCAGCAATTGACCATTTACAAATTAGAAAGTAATGCCAACGAAACTTTATCGTTTAACATATTTACTGGCGGCGGCGCTTATATAGACCTAATTTTAGCAGGTGCAAGAGTTGCTATTTTTGGTTATTACCCAAGTGGCGAAATAGATAATAACGGTAATGATGTTTTAGTGCCCATAAATAATATGAACACTTCTTTTACCCATTTTAGTGCAGTAATTAGAGACAATAAGGCTGTCGAATTTTACATTAATGGACGATTGATTGATGCCGAGTATAAAGCTAAAATGAACAGAATCCTTGCTCAAAAAGGGTTAGAGCCATTGCGAATTGATATTAATAATATACCTGTTAGGTTAAATAAGTCAGCAGGTGGACAACCTCAAGAATGGACTCATTTTAAAATGGGAGGAGGAGTTGCTCAATACTTAGATGAATTTAGAGTTTGGGAAACTGCGTTGAGTTCTGCCCAGGTTAAACGCGATTACCGCCGTTATTTGCAGGGGAATGAAGCATTTTTGAATACCTACATCACTGCAAACGAAAAAATTGGTGATTACGCTTATGATTTAGCACATACGGGTTTTAATTTTCACGGCAATAATGCGAAGTTAAGCAACCCATTATTAACGATTGCAAAAACACCTACTTTTGACAACACCGGTAACAATATACCAACAAGTAACCAATTAGGCGTTTTAGGGGTTACTGATGAAGTGGGTAATTACGTAATATCAGCAGTTCCCTACAGCGGAAATGGAGATTCTTTTACCATTACTCCTTCGCTAGGGAAGCATGAATTTAATCCAAAACAACAACTGGCATTTTTAGGAGTAGGTTCTACAGTAGTCAATAAGGTAGATTTTATTGATAGATCTTCTTTTGTCTTTAAAGGAATTGCTGTTTATGATAGTAGAGGTGTTTTTCCTAAAACTTCTGATGCACCAATTACAGGTGATATTAAGGATGATGAAGCCTACAATGCTTACATTAAAGATAATGTGAAGTATCAAAAAGGAGAATACTGGGCAGAGAAAGATGCGTCAGGAAAAATCACAAAGTTAAACAGATATGCTCAAATACCTGTACAAGGCGCTATGGTGAGTATTGACAATGTTCAAGCGATAGATGCCTTTAATGTACCTATAGAAACAGATCTTAACGGAAGGTTTACAGTGCAAGTACCTATTGGGCAACACGCTATCACTTTAACTAAAAGCGGGCACACCTTTGACTTTGATGGCAGGTTTCCTGCAAAACAAATTTCAACTATAAATGGAGTCACCACAGCAATCAACACCTATCAAGAGTTTTACGAAGACCGAGATGAAGCTGTTACTTTTATTGACAACACAAAAGTTATTGTTGTAGGACGTGTTGTTGGCGGAACCGTACAAGCTGACCGAACTATTGGTTTTGGTTGGGACGGCAAAAAGACCTATTCGTATATAGACGCACAAGGAGTAAGCAGAACAAAAATTTATAGTTCTGAAAATAATATTGGAACAGCAGCATTAACATTAGGATACTTACCTGTTGGGGCAACCAGTGTGACGCCAGAGTATAAAACAAATTTCCAGACCAACGCTCAGTCTGGGGAATACCGCGTTTCTTTATTACCACTAAACTACCTTTTAGCGCAAAGTGATTTAACATTTAAAAACAATATAAATCCTGACGGAAAATCTCTTTTAGATGCTAGTAAAAACATCAACCTTACAGCAATAAAAAATTTACAATATCCAAAATTTATACAAGGAACGGATACGATTACCGGACAACCTTACCAAGAGGTTTTAAAGTTTACTCATATTGCTACTCCGGTGCAAAAGGTAAAAGTTCAAACGTCTGATCAGTCGTTAATTTCTGGAGGTATTACTTATACCATAACACCACAAGGATTAACAACTCCATTAGTTTATACGCAATTTTCAGATTATTCGATTGAAATTCAAGGACAAGAGATTTATAAAAACTATGATGCAAGTACTACCGCACCTTTAATAAATACAGTGCCTGTAGAAGGTGGCACTTTAATAGCAACTAATAATTTAGCGCTAGAGGACAGTGAAAAAATAACAACTTCGCCAACCGACCCAAGTATTTTGATCTATAGTTTTAAAGGGGGTACGCCCAATACTGATGAAACTACTGGATTTAAAAGAAGTATTGATTTAAGATACAGGTCAAATGGTGTTGATTACCCGGTGACTAATTTTAATACTGATGGTATTGTGGTTGGTGGTGTTGCTGATGGCTCTCAAACTTACATTACTGCTGGTCCAGAGATCCCCGATTTTGTGTTAAGAGATCCGCCAGGTTCAGGCAGTTCAGCAACTATTGAAAAAGGTTCTACTTTTAGTTTTTCGAAAGAAAGTTCATCCACCTCAAGCAACACCAGTGATGTACAATCAACTTTTTTCTTAGGTGTTAAAACATCGATTGGCGGAGGAGTATTCCCAATGCCAGTTGTAGAAACTGAAATAATTAAAGATTTAGGTACAGGCGTTACTATTGCACAATCTACGTCTAACGGAAAAAGTGTGTCTAATACTTATAGCTTTAATCAAACCATTTCAACCAGTGATGAGCCAGACTGGATTGGAGGTGATGCCGATATTTACATAGGAACTTCTGCCAACCAATTTTATGGAACTTTTGATGAAGTAGCACTTTCAAAAACAGCTAATTCAACAGCAAATATGTCGCCAATTGCCGTAACCTATAAAGACGGAAGTAAGACCAAAGCAACAACCTTGTATCCAAAAAAGAACCAAGCAATTTATTTTAATGAATCGCCAGAAAAAACTATTTTCGTTTATACCCAACACAATATTTTGAATGAAATTATTCCGAAATATTTAGACATTATCGGAAAAATTCAATCAGGTGCACTGGTAGAAAATCAAAATGGAACATTGACCCTTAGTGCCTACAGGTCTTCTATTAATCTTTGGAGAAAAATAATTTTAAACAACGAATTAAAAAAATACCAAGCATTAATGAATAAAGACCAGCTCAAAGGGTCTTTAAATGCAATTATAGAAAGTTTAAAAGATCCTGGAACCAACAGCTTATCGGCTGAGGGTAAAAAACTCAAAGACTTATTAAACAAAACTTTCTTTGAAAACATTTCTTTCGATTCCGGGATTGGCGAAATCACGAAATCATTTGGAATTAGCCGTTTAAGTGGCAGTTCGTTATCGTATGAATTACAGCTAGACGCGACATTTGTAGCAAACTACGGGTTCAAATTGAACGAAAACGGTTTTCTGGTAGAGACCACCACCACCACTGGAAATGGTTCTGCAAGTTCAAGCGAAAATAGCACAGAAGAAACCACCAATGTGAGTTATACGTTAAAAGATGGTGATACAAATAATTTATTAAGTGTTGATGTCATCAACGCTTTTGATGGAAATGGACCCATTTTTATAACCAAGGGCGGACAAACTTCATGTCCTTATGAAGGCGAGCAATTGTCTCATTTTTATAATCCAAATCATGCTAATGTTAGCAACCCAAATGCAAGTATCATTGATTTGCCTGAGCCTAATCGTGTCCCACTAACAGTTGCTACAATTGCTTTAGAAAGACCTGAGATAACCGTAAAAGCAGCAGATGTGTCAGGAATTTTTGATGGTAGAAATGCGGAATTTGTTCTCCAATTACGCAATACCAGCACCGCTAATAAAGATGCGACTTTTAAACTTTACATAGATCAAGCTACTAATCCAGATAATGCAGCGATAAATATTGAACCTAACGGAACGCTAATAAATATCCCAGCGGGCAAAACAGTGTCTTACACCATGACGCTCAAAAAAGTTAAACAAGACCAGTTTGATTATAAAGATGTAAAAGTGACCTTAGAATCTACCTGTGACGGAGACGCAGCAAGTAGCATTTTGGTATCTGCAAACTTTGTTCCTGCTTGTTCTCCGGTAACCATAACAGAGCCATCAAATAATTGGCTGTTGAATAGGAATACGGCTAATGCAGACGCTACCACCAAACCAGTGAACATTAAACTGGGTGATTACAATACGAGCTTTGCCAGTTTCCAAAAAATTAATGTAGAGTATCGGTTAAAAGGCACACCAGAATGGGTTGGATTAAGAACATTTTATAAAACTCAAGCTGATTATGATGTCGCTTTAATTGGTGGTGACACCAGCATTGAATTGATCAAAGGTGCTGAGCTAAATTACGCTTGGGATATTGCAGGCTTAGGCTTGGCAAATGGAAGTTATGAATTAAGAGCCCGCACAAGTTGTAGTAACCAAACTGCTTTTGAGTCTGCAATTATAGAAGGAAAAGTAGATTTAACTGCTCCAGTTTTATTTGGCACACCCACACCAAAAAACGGTATCCTAGGATTAGGAGACGATATTACGTTAAGATTTAATGAGCCTATTAAAACCAATGGTACCGTTACCAAGTTTGAATTTTTAGTCCAAAAAAATCAGAGTCCGGTAAAACATGAAATTTCTTTAGCTTTTAATGGATCAAACAATACGGCTACAATCAACAAACCTGCTATTACAAGCGGTAATTTTAGTATCGAGTTTTGGTTGAAAAACACCAGTCCAACCGGAACTTCTACCCTGTTAAATCAAGATGCAGGAATTAAAATAGATTTGATAGGAAGCGATTTAAAATTCACTATTGGTGGTCAAAGTATTGCTGCAACTATTTTAAAAGACGGTGCATTTAATCATTATGCACTTTCTTATAATGCCGTTGCCGATAGGTTAATCATTATTGAAAATGATAGAGAACTGAAAATCCAAGGTGTTACTGGGAAATTAAATTTAACTAACGAGAACCCTATCGTTTTAGGAGGTAATACTTTTAAAGGAAACCTTCACGATTTAAGGTTTTGGAAACGCAGTATTACAAGAGAAGCCGCGGTTGCCAACATGAATATTTCACTAAACGGTAACGAAACAGATCTGATTGGCTATTGGCCAATAAATGAAGGTAATGGAATAGTTGCTAACGATTTGGCCAGATACAAACATTTAGCAATTGCGAACACCAATTGGGACATTAGCCCAAAAGGTACCGCCTATAAATTTGATGGTACCAATTACCTGACCTTAGCAGACGCTGCCAAAGTGATTATTTCTGAAGAAATGGACGCCACGCTTTCTTTTTGGATGAAAACCAATCAAACTGGAGTTGCAACGCTGTTTTCTAACGGTACCGGAGATGCTAGTGATTCTGTAAAAAGTAATGGATATAGAAATAAATGGGCAATATCGTTAAACGCAAAGGGTAACATCGAGCTAAAAGCAGAAGCAAAAACATTCCCTTTTGGCACCGTAAAAGTGAATAACAACAGCTGGCATCACATCGCGATGAGCTTAACCAGAAACGGTACTGTTAGAATGTATGTGGATGGTAATCAGGTAGAATCTTATGCAAGTGCAGATTTAGGAGGCTTTAGTTCAAGTACCCTATTTGTTGGAGCTAGAGGCGTAAACAGTTCGCTAATAGTTGATCAAAATTATACAGGTTTACTGGACGAGCTATGTTTTTGGGAAACTGCCCGTAATGGCGATCAAATAAAAGCGGACCAATACCATGAAGTAGATTTTAAAAGTACTGGACTAATATTATATGCTAATTTTAACAAACCAGAAACTACCAATAGTTTTGGCCCTAAATATTATTATCCTTTAAACACATTTGAGAAAGTAAGTAGCTATGCTTTATTAAACAATAAACCGCTGGCTTTTACAGACGAAACTCCGGCAATGAAACCGCTTCGCCCTACAGAATCTATTGTGGTAAATGCGGTAATTAACGGTGATCAGATTGCTTTAAACCCACAAATTACAGATTGGTCAAGTATAGAAGGTAAAGTAGCTTACATTACGGTGTCTAACCTTAATGATATGGCAGATAACAGGCAAAAATCGCCAGTTACCTGGAGCGCACTCATCAATAAAAATCCTGTGAAGTGGTTTGTAGAAGGGCAAAATGACGTGGTTAATTTGGTAAAAAGAACTAATGAAAATTTATCTTTTGATATGACCATTATTAACCGAGGTGGAACACCACAACCTTATACCATTGAGTTGCCTACTTGGCTAAGCTTACCAGCAAGTTCTGGAACTATTGCACCAAACTCAAAAACTACTTTAAAGGCTACAGTTGATAGTGATTTAGCAATTGGAAATTACAATGTTGTTTTATCACTTGCTACTGGCTATGGTTATAATGAAAAAATACAGTTGGATTTAAGAGTGTTGGAAAAAGAACCCGTTTTAACTTTAGATCCTAGCAAGTTTAGCCAATCCATGAATATCATTGGAAAAATAAAGATAGGCGGTGTTTTTACGGATGACCTTTATGATAAGGTAGTGGCAACTGTAAACGGCGAAGTTCGCGGAATAACCAATGTTATTTATGATGCAAGTTTTAAAGAATACTTTGTGTTTCTAACGGTTTACAGCAACCAAGTTAGTGGCGAGGAGATGTCTTTTTATATTTGGGATGCATCTGTTGGTAAATTAAAAGAAGCTGGTTTAAACACTAATTTCACATTGCCGCTTGTGCCAGATCAGATTATAGGAACCTACACAAAGCCGGCATTGTTTGAAAACACAGAAATCACTGGTCAACAAATAACATTCAATCAAGGTTGGACATGGACCTCGTTTAATGTAACAGATGCTAGATTTAGCAATGTAAATGCGCTTACAAAAACCCTTTCGCTTAGCACCTCAGATTTAATAAAATCAAATGCGCCAGCGCTGTTTGATGCTTACGAATCTAATTCTTCCGATCCTGCTTTGAGCGGATGGTCTGGAACGGTTTCTAGCAATGGTGGAGTTTCAAACACTAAGATGTACAAGGTTAAATTAGCTATAGCTCAAAAGTTAAATATAAAAGGCGCTCCGGTCGATTTGAATACTTGGTCTTTTAATTTGTCCCAAAACTGGAATTGGTTGCCTTATGTGGTTTCTAAAAACATACCGGTAACTGATGCTTTAGCAAACCTAATTGCAAGTGATGGTGATGTTATAAAATCGCAATCGCTATTTGCAATTTATAGCTCCACTGTGGGATGGAAAGGCTCTTTAAGCTATCTAAAAGTCGGGGAAGGCTACATGCTAAAAACCGAAATTGGTCAGTCCTTTTCATATCCAGAATATTTGAATAGATTGAATACTAAAATGACTTCTATTAAGGTTAAACAAAAAAGCGTATCAAAAACAACAAGTATTGAAAATGAAAATTTAGTTGTAATTTCCAAAGACTATTCAAAGTTCGCAAACACAATGAACGCAGTTGTAAAACTTCCTGAGGGCTATCAAAATTTATCATTTTACAATGAATCTGGAGCACTAAGGGGAAATGCTCAAACGCAAAATGTTGAAGGCATAGAAGTAGCTTTTATTACTATCTATGGAGACAAATCAGAAAAACTTACCGCTTATATTGGCATAGGAAATAGTGCTCATGCTACAAGCAAAACGATAAACTTTACTGCTGACGCCATTTTGGGTAGTCTAGCTGAACCCGTAATTATTGATTTTTCATTAGAGAAAATTAATATTTTTCCAAATCCGTTTCATCATGAGTTTGAAGTAACTATTGACAGTGAAGAATCTGGAATTTCTAAAATTTTGATTTATGATATGTTAAGTAGAATTGTGTATGAAAGTAGTGCAAATATTAATATTGGTGCAAATAGTATTAAAGTACAACCTAATATTCCTTCTGGTATTTACATCCTCAAAATTCAAAAAGGCGATAAAATATTATTCCAAAAAATTATAAAAAATTAAATCAAATTCCTTAGTATGGCTTTAAAACACCGTACTAAGGTTCAAAAAATATTTTTATGAAAAACATGCTATTAATATGTAGTTTGCTAATTTCTTACCACATTATGCTTGGGCAGGCACCCACTTGGTCGGTAAAGGAAAACAATTATCAATATACTATGACTTTTGTCGCAAAACTGAACGTTGATGGTAAACAATTAATCAATCCTGAAGATAGAGTTGCTGCTTTTGTTGGCAATACTTGTCGCGGAGTTAGTGGCGTAACTTATGTTACCAGCGACAAAAACTATTATGCTTATCTCACGGTATTTGCAAATGAACAAGCTGAAAATATCAGTTTTAAACTCTACGATAGTGCAGCCAATAAAATAGCTACAGTAAGCAAACAAATCACTTTTGTGGTAAATGAACACAAGGGTAACCTGTTCCAATCCTATAGTATTGCGGAACCAGCTTTAAATAATGTGTCAACAATCTTATCTTTTAATTTTTTAGACATTAAAAGCATATCCTCTACAATTACGAACGGTCAGGTTAAAATAAACGTCTTTGAAAGCTATGCTTTAACTGACTTGAAACCTGTATTTGCATTAAGCACAGGGGCTACTCTTTTAAAAAATAGATTAATTCAAAAATCAGGTGAAACACTGGGAGACTTTTCAAATTTAGTCAATTATCAAGTTCTATCCGAGGATGAATCAACTCTAACCAGCTATGATGTAAACGTTAGTACCATCAAAAATCCCACTTTATTTTATAAGAAAGATGCCGTATGTTATGCGCCTGGAGCATTAAAAGTGGTCTCTAAAAAAGAAGGAATTCCAGTAAGTCTCACAAGCGATGGAAAAACAATAGTAACTAAATTAATTAGTGATGGTGAGGTAATATTCCCAAATTTAAATGCTGGTTCGTACGTCGTTACAATAGAAAATGAATTTAAAATTATAAACATATTATTAATAGAGAAATAACATGAAAAAAACAGAAAACTTAAGAATAAGAATCATTATACTGTTTATTACTACATTGTTTTTAGCTGGATGTTCTGCGGAAAAGTTACCTTGTGAAAATGTAATTCAACCAAATTTTGTATTAGTGGAATGATTGAAATAATTCAAAAGCACAATTCTATTATGATATTAAAAATATAGCAAAAGTCATTTATATTCCATAACAAAGCCTCAGCAAATTATTAAGGTTAGAGCGCATGTTCTACTGACTAGCATTTTTAATTTAAAGGTAAAAACCTCAGATAATAAAGAATTTAAAACAATTGACTTGTTTTTAAAAAATGGTGCTCACGGCGCCATTTTTTATTCCTAATAGAAATCAGTTTGCAACTAATGTTTAATTCTAGTTTTGATTTTACCAAGTTTTATAAAAGCTATTTTTACGCTATTTTTTTAATTATTATTTCTTAAATGTTAGTGAAGTCGTTACTAATTTTTAAGCTTTTTTTAGAATTATTTTATAGTTTAAAAAAGATGCAGAAATTGTAAAAAGAGCTCTAATTAAATGTGAATTATTTATTTAAAATATCATATAATATCTAGAAATACTTGAATTTTTGAAGAGTTATAATCGCTCTGCTTTTTCCTTTTTGTAAGCTCTCACATACATTTACACAATTCATTTTTAGATTAAATTAGAATTTTATTTGTTAATTATTATTAGCTAAATAACCTATCCTATAATGAAGGCGTTACTTCGTAAAACCAAGTTCTCAATTAGCTAATGAAAAAACAAGCTTATAATTCAAAATGAAAACTATTTAACTGCATAGTATATTATTAAAAGATAATTGCTTTCACTTTTATAAATTAGAAAAATCCTTTTTAGTGAAAAATGAGGTAAAAAAGCAAAGTTAATACTAATGAAAATATAATATTGAGTATAAATCCTGCTTTCATCATCTCACGTTGTGATACCAATCCAGTTGAAAACACCATTGCATTTGGTGGTGTTCCCACAGGCATCATAAAACCAAAAGATGCAGCTATAGTGGCAGGAAATACTAAAATCATAGGATTTATATGAGATTCTTGAGCAAGCGTATACAGCAAGGGTAAAATCAGTGCGGCACTTGCTGTATTACTCATAAATTCAGTCATAACAATAGAACCTAGAACAATAAGCCATAAAAAAATCAGCATTGGCATTTGTTTATTTAGACTCATGACATCACTAATTAAAATAGCGCCAAGCCCTGTACTTTCCACTATAAATCCTAATGTAAGTCCGCCACCAAACAATAATAAAATATCCCATCGTATAGCATCTAAAATTTGGTTCCACGTCATAACTTTACATATAAAAAGCATCAGAATCGAAACAATTGCAACTAAGGAACTAAAACCTGAGGCAATATCTAGTAGTTTTGAAAAGACGCTTTCAAAAACCCAAAGTAAAATTGTGATTGTAAAAATGACAATTAGTGTATTTCGTTTTGGGCTTTTCTTTCCAGGAACTGTAATCGTAGGAACTAAAATCTTCCTGTTTGGTTTAAAATACAAAGTCAATATCAACACCATTATTGGAAAGGTAATTAAAAATACAGGTACTCCATATAGCAGCCATTCAGAGAAGGAAAGTCCAAGTAAAGTTGCGCCAATTGCATTAGGTGGACTGGCTATCATGGTAACAACCCCACCAATGTTTGCAGAATAAGCTATTCCTAGCAGTAAAAATTTAGCTTCAGCCGTTGAATTTTTACTATCTGTAATTGCTAAAACTCCTAAAGCCAATGGAATCATCATTGCTGCAGTTGAAGTATTGCTCACCCAACATGCAATTAATCCAGTGGCCAGCATCAAGAGGATTGCCGAACGATAGAAATTTCCTTTAGCTAGAACCATTAGTTTATGAGCAAGCAACTGATCTAAAGAATGAGCAGATAAAGCTCCAGCCAATACAAATCCTCCCATAAACAGATAAAGAACAGGATTAGAGAACTCGCTAAAGGCTACTTGAGGAGATGCAATATGCAATACAATTGCCAGTACAGGAATCAATAAAGCAGTCATCGATAACGGAATGGCTTCTGAAATCCACAAGCTAGCTGCAAAAAGCAAAATAGCTAATGCACTGTTAACTGCAGCGTCATTAAATACCGGAAAGCACAAAACACCAATGAGCAAAAATGCAGAAACGATTAATCCCTTCCAGTGTATTGTCTCTTTCATAATTAATTTTTCAAAAGCGGTAATTTATCAATTTCGAAAGTAAAAATTGTGACTAATCTATAAATCCTATCTCAAACTCTCGAGAAGCGATACGCTAATTTAAAAGTCGCATTTGTATTTGATTTAGAAATAAATTTATCCAAGAGTGATGTCTACAAGTTTAATTCATTCAAATATGATAAAAATATACTCTAATGACTAATAATAGTTGCTAAGACTGATTAAATGTAAAAACCATTTGTTTGGTGCATATTTTTATATTCTCGCAGAAGGAATTTTTATTTTTTACTAAATCCTTTTACAAACGATTTATATTTTGAAGAAATTGTCTTGTTTAAAAATTGTTTTATTTAAAACCGGTAAAAAAACCTTAGTTTAAATTGTGTGTTGTCTAATTTATTTAAAGAAAATTAAAGCCGTAAATAAAGTATTTTGTAGTTTTATTTCAATCGAAATTTAATTTAAAAAGATTTCAAGGTCATTTTTTAATGTTTTACAGCAATGAATCGTTTTTTGGATCAGTGTTTAAAATAAAAATCCTTATTCTGCCCCTGACAGTAACGGCAGCCCCGACTGAAGAAAAGCTATTTTTTGCTGGAGTGGCAAAGCGACCAGTGGAAGCTCTTGCTACGAACTAGCAAAAAAAGCTTTTGGAGAGAGGGCTAAAGTGAATGGCAGGAATAGGCCCTAAAAAAAATAAATCGTTAAGAAAATTGTTCTACCTCAGCAATAGGATTGAATAACTACAGTTTTAAATAGAATTATAAATTATACTATAGATCGTATTATCACTTAAATTCATTTAATGTAACTAATAAATAACGAGCAGTGTCGCAACGAGTACTTGGATTGTTATAAATGTAATAGTCTTAAAATACTAAGATAAAACTGCAGTGGCAATCAAAAGTCATTTAGCACACGACATGTTTGCCCCTGATAGTAACGGCAGCCCCGACTGAAAAAAGCTATTTTTTGCTGGAGTGGCAAAGCGACCAGCGGAAGCTCTTGCTACGAACTAGCAAAAAAAGCTTTTGGAGAGAGGGCTAAAGTGAATGGCAGGAATAGGCTCTAAAAAATAAAAAAGAACACTTTAAGACAGCAACTCCACCTCAGCGTTAGGATTGAATAAGTACATTTTTCCTGAACTGATTTCTAGACATTCAAAACGCTTGGTGCGAACGGCTATTTTTTTGAAAATCTTTCCGTTTGAAATTCTAAAAACACTACCATAAGGAATTTCGAACACGTAGTTTTTATCATTTTGCTGGTCAAATTGTTTTAAGGCTAATGATAATGTTGCGTCAGTATCACTACTAGCAGATGGATTTTTAAAATGTCTAGCTAACAGTGGTAACAATTGCCTAGGGAAAATTTCTGGTCGAATGTAAGGAATCATTAGGCGTTGAAAAGAATATTTCCACTCGTTTCCATGCGGTTTTATATTGCGTCCAAATTTTTCAAAAGCCACTAAATGAGAAATTTCATGAATGAGTGTTATCAAAAACTTGTATTTATTTAGACTAGCGTTTACCGTGATTTCATGTTTGCCACTTAAGCCCTTGCGATAATCGCCATGACGGGTTCGCCTCTCATTCACAATTTTAAGATGTACTTGATTGCTAACGATAAGATCAAAAACGGGTTTTACCGCATGTTCAGGAATATATATGGCTAAGGTTTCAATCAAAATAATTATTGATTACGGATTTGTTGAAGAAACCTGCAGCACCTTTCCATTAAAATATTTATTCCCAGTCAAGGTAAAATTAAAAATATAATCGGCCATTTCATTCGCTGAAATGGGCGCCTGATATCCTGGAAAAGCTTCTTCTAACATTTCTGTTTGAACGGAACCTAGTGCCAATACATTAAAAGATATTCCTTTTTCCTTATACTCCTCTGCTAATAATTCCATAAGTGTAATAACTGCTCCTTTACTTGAACTATAAGCGGCGAGTCCAGCAAACTTTAAACTTCCTTGGATACCTCCCATAGAACTAATGGCAACCACATGACTGCCTTTTTTTAAATAAGGCAAAGCAATTCGGGTTAAGTTAGCAACTCCAAAAACGTTCACTTTGTAGATATTTTCAAAATCATCCTGGGTAGTATCTATAAATGGTTTTAATATCAAAGCTCCTGCATTATGAACGATGCCGTCTATTTGTTTCCAAGATTGTGAAACAAAATCAGTTACTTTACTCAACTCCAATTCATTTGACAAATCAACCGAAAGACAAGTAATATTCTCATTGCCTAATAAAGTTTGAGGAATTTTTCTTGATATAGCTAAAACTTGATGTCCAGAATTTGCGAATTTCAAAGCCAATTCATGCCCTATTCCCCTACTTGTTCCTGTAATAATAATATTTTTCATGGAGCAAAAATAAACAAAAACCACAAATTAGCATAGTTATAATTAAAGGATTGTTTTTAAATTTAAAAACAAACAGTATTCGAATTTTACTTAATTTTGATAAAATACATTACTATAAAATGCAAATTCAAATTCAATGATGGAAAATATTAATTTTAAAATAGCATCTCTCAACGATATTGATGGCGTATTAGCGTTACAAGATTTATACTTAGTTTCTAATTTATCTGATGAGGAGAAAAAAGCAGGCTTTGTTACAACACCATTTACAATTGCTCAATTAACAGCCGTTATTGAAAGCCAAAATTTATTCATAGCAATTGATCACACTAAGATTATAGGTTATATTTTTACGGGTAGTTGGGATTTCTTTAGTCAATGGCCTATTTTTACTCACATGATTTCGCTATTGCCCGAACTTCATTTTTTAGATTTCAAATTCACAACAATCAATAGTTTTCAATATGGACCCATCTGTATTGATAAAAGCTATAGAAGTCAAGGTGTGATAAAACCCTTTTTTGAATTTATGAGAAGCCACATGGAATCTAAATATCCTTTAAGTCTCACTTTTATTAATAAAAATAACATTCCATCAACTAAAGCGCACACTATAAAATTACAATGGACTATAATAAGCGATTTTAAATTTAATTCTAATGACTATTTAATACTGGCTTATGATATGAAGCAACCCCTTTTAACCTGAAATAAATAACTCCGTTTTACCATGATATTCCTGCAGTTAGCAGTAATTATTAGAATGATTTATATTTGATTTTTTGTTGAATAATACGGGTGCATTAACAGAGCTATTATTTATCTTTATTCAAATAATATTTTCTAAAAACTTTAACGATTTGAACAATCGCTAAAACTAAGAATAACAGTGGAATGATTATAGGAATGACATATTTTGAAAAACTGCCTGTGTTTTCAGCCAGAGTATTCAAAATTAAAACCAAACTAAGCATTCCTCCAAACGTCCCAATTACCGTTCCTGCAACATAAAAGAATTTACGTTTATTATCTATAGAAATATAGTTCCCATTGATCAAATAGAGATTCCAACCTGTCCAAAACGGTATTTGAAGAAAGTTTATACCACTCAAAAAAATACCTATTAAAATGGTGGGATAGTTAATGTATTTTTCTAAAACGCCTTGCTGATCTACTTCTACATTACCACTCGCATAAAATGTATAAGCAATAATTAACAAAAAGATGATTGCAAAAAAATCAATTGCTTTCATTAATTTTTTGTTGTCTACTAATTGTTTAGCAAACAATAATGTAAAATAAACAACAAACATTTCGACAATAATTATTCCCAATAGAAAGTACAATAAGCTTTTGAATCCTAGTTTTAAAAAAATTTCAAAACCAATAACATTCAAATATCCTAGCGGAATAGAGCCAATAAAACTGACTATAAAACCAACAAGAATATTTTTTAGCGCAGTCATACTTTAGAAATTACAAATTTTTTCACTTTGCTTTATATGCATTTTATATTCTTTCATTCCCTCTTTATAATTTAAATAAGGAAATCCATTTTTATGATTCGCTACACTGATTTCATACATATAAGTAATGTGTTTTGCGAGTTCCTTCCAAGCAAAAAATAGCGAATGTCGTGGATCATAGATATGCGTAGGTTCGCTTCCAGCGCCATTAAGCTCTACTATTGAATAGTTGCTTCCAATCTCTAATTCCTCAATTGTGTTGTACATGACATCTAATCGACCAAAATAGAAGCCTGGGATTTGTAAACACATTTCGTTTATAGTTTTAGATAACTGTGGAGTAATCCATTGGCTGCCATCTATAAACTTGGCGCCACGAGCGTGATTTCCGTAAGGAACTAAGTTTAACTTTTCATCTTTTGGCAGAATATCTAATATTTTTTTTCCATATTCTTTTTTTAATGCTTTTAGTTGCAGTTCATATCGTGGATTTTCTTTGATCAGTTCCTCTACAGTTGAGAATCCATTTCCTGTGATAATCAAAAATTCTTTAGAAACTATTCCTGTAATTTTGCCTTGCTTTTCATTAGGATAACGGACATAAAAAATCCCAACTTCATTCTCGTAAGGAATTAAATCTTGTACAACATAGTCAAAATTTGCTTTTTCAGCATATTGTTTTAAATCAACTGCTGAATTTATTTTTTTAACACCTGACCCTCTCAGTCCTATATCAGGCTTTGCAATTAAGGGATATTTAATATTTGCTTCGCTGATGGTTTCTAGAACTTCTGCTAAGGTTGCACCTTCTTTTATTAATTCTGTTTTTGGATAATACTTTTGCGGAATCAAGTCGTAAATTTCTTTCTTAGATTCCATCATAAAACCGCCATTTTTTATCGTAGGATTACAAGCATTAAAGAAAAATATTGATTTTGCCCTGATTGCGTAATAAGACCAAAGAAAATAAATAGGAATATAAACAATTTGGAAAGGCCAATATTCCCAATGTGTAACTTTATGAAAAAATAGCTTCAAAATAAATAATTTAAATGGTAGAAAACGAAGTCGAGAAATCTTGATTTGAAACTAAATCATAATGTAGAATTGTCGCAGCATTTTTTTCTAAAACTGCCTGTGTAATACTCAATGTTTTTAAAGCACCATCTCTATTGATCACTAATCCATTTTCATTATTTTCTACTTTGGTATTTCTATGAAAATTATACATTTTGGCTTCAGAAACTTCGCTATTTTGTTTTAAAAAATTGTGAAACCAATTTAAACGATTTTCCTGAATAGAGGAAGAATATAAAGTTGAAGAAGACCAAATATGATTTTGCTTTATGTCTAATGGAGTCATTTCTTTGTGAGTTCCGTTCCAACGCATTTGAAAAAGAAAAATATTTTGAAACAAAACTAAGGTAAATGGCTCAATATTTTCCAAATCAATTTCATTCCAGAAATCTTTTGGAGATAAGCTACTTATGATATCTAAAACAATCAAACCTCGACTTTTTCTATAGGACGATTGTACTTGATGTTTTTTGTGAGCGCCATTTAAAAGAACTAAAATTGTTCCGCTTTCATTTACAACGAACCAAGTCCCACCTGCTTTAGGATCCTTTGGGAAAACAAGTTTACGATGATTAATTTCATAAAATTGTGGCGGAATAGCGCTTGGTCTTGCTAATTGTTCATCTCGATTTGAGGTAATGATAATTTTATCATTTGTAGCTACAAAACTTACTGTGCACATTGGTTTCTATATTCTATTGTTGAGCGCGCAACACCAAAATTCGGATCTATTTTTATGGTTTCACATTGCAAAATAGCCACTTTTATGAGTGCTTGATGATGGATACAATGTTCTAAATTGTAAAGTAACTCTCTGAAATAATTACTTTCGATTCGAATTTCAGCACCATCTATAAATTGCAATAATTCTAGCTTTACATTTTGTTTATCTAAAGTTTGCTTAATAGCAATAATTTTTTCAATCGCAAATAAGGTATCGGTCTGAACGCGAATATTGCGTTCCCTACTATCGTAATTTACAATCCCTGATCCAAGCTGATTTTCTAAGCATTGAAACATCTCAATAATGTGTCTTGTATGTTCACCGATAGTTGCATTACTTAATGCCTCGCAAGCTCGAGAATATTCTTTTTGAGATAACTGATTTAATAAATCAATAAGTTCGTTTAAACTTTTATTAATCGAAGGTATTAGCATATATATGGATTGTAATTCTGAAAAGTGAACCTAATTATTTGCCTTAGTCGTAAATATTTAAACAAAGAAAAGAAATTAGTATGAAAACAAAGTATAAACTTCTGATTTTTATGTGGTAATGAAAATTATTAAATGTCAACAGAGATGCATTGTCATTCAAACTTTATTTAAAATTAAATATGAAAAAAAAACGAAATTCAACATATTTAATTTGAGCGGATTACTTTGTAATAAAACCGAATCTATTTCGACAGAAAAGCTTTAAAATTTTTTACTATTTTCGCTATCATTTTTTTTAAAAAATTGTAATGTAATAATATAGAAAAAGCCCTTTCCAACCGAAATTAGAAAGGGCTTTACAATCTTATTATTGAACTAAGAAACTAATGATCTTGAAATTACAATTCTTTGTATTTCAGAAGTTCCTTCATAAATTTGGGTGATTTTAGCATCTCGCATCATACGTTCTACGTGATATTCGGCTACATATCCATTTCCACCATGTATTTGAACCGCCTCAATTGTAGTGTCCATTGCTGTTTGTGAAGCAAATAGTTTAGCCATTGCACCTGACTGAGAAATATCTTTTCCTTCATCTCTTTCAAAAGCTGCTTTTAATACTAACATTTTTGCTGCCATAATTTGAGTGGCCATATCAGCCAACTTAAAGGCTATTGCCTGATGTTTAAATATTTCTTTCCCAAAAGCTTTACGCTCTTGAGAATATTTCAAAGCAAGTTCATAAGCACCTGTGGCAATTCCTAATGCTTGCGAAGCAATACCAATTCTTCCACCATTTAAAACAGTCATTGCAAAATTGAATCCAAATCCATCTTCGCCTATTCTGTTTTCCTTTGGAACTTTCACATCAGTAAACATTAAGGAATGCGTATCAGATCCACGTATACCCATTTTCTTTTCTTTAAGTCCAATATCAAATCCTGCCCAACCTTTTTCAACTATAAAAGCATTGATGCCTTTATGTCCTTTATCAATATCAGTATGTGCCATTACAATATAAGTAGAAGCCGAAGAACCATTAGTGATCCAGTTTTTAGTCCCATTTAATAAATAATAATCGCCTTTATCTATTGCCGTTGTTTTTTGAGAAGTAGCATCTGAACCAGCCTCTGGCTCTGAAAGACAAAATGCACCTATAACCTCTCCTTTAGCAAGAGGAACTAAATATTTCATCTTTTGTTCTTCATTGCAATATTTTTCAATACCTGCGCATACTAATGAATTATTAACTGACATAATAACAGCAGCAGAGGCATCAATTTTCGAAATTTCAGTTATCGCTAATACATAAGAAATACTATCTAATCCTGAACCGCCATATTTAGGATCTACCATCATTCCCATAAAGCCTAAATCGCCCATCATTTTCACTTGCTCGGTTGGAAACTTTGAAAGTTCATCTCGCTCAATTACTCCAGGTAATAATTCGGCATTTGCAAAATCACGAGCGGCTTGTTGAATCATTAAATGCTCTTCAGTTAGATTAAAATCCATATATTTATATTAATTACTATTTCTTAATTTTGTCGACCAAAAGTAATTATTAAAAATTTAAATTTCAAACGTTTTCGTAATTTTAGCCAATGTTTAAGGAAAAACATAATTCTTAGTGAATTCGTAGCAAAGAATAAAAAGATGATGGCAATATTCTAAGTAAATTATTTTTTTTATGAATTGAGCAACTAGTTTCAACCACTTTAAATAAATTATAAAATACATAATTCACATTACTCTATTAATTATATTTACAAAAATTAAACATATCGCAAAAAAATGAAAGATTTATTAAATAAATTCGAAAACAAAGAACCGGAAATAGTTTTTCACTGGAAAGATGCTGAAACTGAAGCAGAAGGCTGGACAGTCATAAATTCTTTACGTGGCGGTGCAGCAGGTGGCGGAACTCGAATGAGAAAAGGTCTGGATATGAATGAGGTGCTATCACTAGCAAAAACCATGGAAGTTAAATTTTCAGTTTCTGGTCCTGCAATAGGAGGCGCTAAATCTGGAATTAATTTTGATCCTAATGATCCTAGAAAAAGAGATGTTCTACAACGATGGTTTAAAGCAGTTTCACCTTTGTTAAAAAGTTATTATGGAACTGGCGGTGACTTGAATATAGACGAAATTCATGAAGTTATTCCTATTACTGAGGAATGTGGAGTTTGGCATCCGCAAGAAGGTGTTTTTAATGGCCATTTCAAACCTACAGAAGCTGATAAAATTAATCGAATTGGACAATTACGTCAAGGTGTGGTTAAAGTGATTGAGAATCCAAGATATTCTCCAGATATACAAAAAAAATATACTGTCGCTGATATGATCACGGGTTTTGGTGTTGCAGAAGCCGTTCGAAATTATTATACTATTTATGGTGGTGATGTAAAAGGTAAGAAAGCAATCGTGCAAGGTTTTGGAAATGTAGGTTCAGCTGCAGCTTTCTATTTAGCTGAAATGGGCGCTAAAATAATTGGTATCATTGATCGGGATGGTGGTGTTATTAAGGAAGAAGGATTCACATTTGAAGAAATAAGAGAATTATTTCTTGCTAAGGATGGAAATAAATTAGTTGCGAAAAATATGATTTCTTTTGAAGAAATCAACAAAAAGATCTGGTCTATTGGTGCTGAAATATTCACCCCATGTGCCGCTTCTCGATTAGTTACTCAATCTCAAATTGATAGTTTAATCAGCAATGGACTTGAAGTTATTTCATGTGGTGCCAATGTCCCATTTGCTGATACAGCAATTTTCTTTGGTCCAATAATGGAAAATGTAGATCAAAAAGTGAGTTTGATTCCTGACTTTATTTCTAATTGTGGTATGGCGCGAGTATTTGCTTATTTTATGGAAAAGAAAGTCCAAATGACTGATGAAGCTATTTTTCAGGACACAGCATTTACAATAAAAAGAGCCATTGAACAAGCACATAGTGTAAATAGTGCTAAAACAAACATCAGTGCCACAGCCTTTGAGATTGCTCTAAAGCAGTTGATATAAGTACTTTTCCAAATAATATATTTCAAGTTATTCATTTAAATTAAAGTCAGTTTACCTATTTTACTATTTGTCTATATGTAAACTGATTTTTTTGTGTCATCCTTATATGACTATTTATTGCTATTTGAACCATTTTTTATCTTCGGAAATAGCAATTTTTATAATACATTAGCGTTTTCATAATAAATAAATTTATATGAGTCTATTGTTACAAGCAGACAGCTTATCTGTTGCGCAAGAAAGTCTGGTTGATCCAGTACCGGTTGAAAAAACATTATCTATTATTGAGTTATTAACTAGCGGCGGATTAGCAGGTCAAATTATTATGACTGCTTTATTTCTGATGTTCTTTGTGGCTTTATATCTGTACTTTGAAAGGTTAATGGCTATTAATGCAGCTTCTAAAATTGATGTGAATTTTATGGCGCAAATTAAAGATAACATTAAAAATGGCAGAATTGACAATGCTAAAATAGCTTGCGCACATTATAAATCTCCAGTTGCACGATTAATCGAAAAAGGTATTTCACGCATTGGAAAACCCCTTGATGATATCAATACAGCTATTGAAAACGCTGGAAAACTAGAAATATATAAATTAGAAAAAAACGTAAGTATGTTAGCGACTATTTCGGGGGCTGGCCCTATGACTGGTTTCTTAGGAACCGTTGTTGGTATGATTCAAGCATTTCATAAAATGGCAAGTTCAGGAGGTCAAATAGAAGTTGGTGCGCTCTCAGAAGGGATATATACAGCAATGACTACAACAGTTGTAGGATTGGTAGTAGGAATTATTGCTTATGTAGGTTACAATCATTTAGTTGTAAAAACAAATAAGATTGTACATCAAATGGAAGCTAATGCTGTAGATTTTTTAGATTTATTAAATGATCCTGCATAATTATGAACTTAAGAGGAAGAAATAAAGTAAGCGCAGAATTCAATATGTCATCTATGACAGATATTGTCTTTTTATTATTGATATTTTTTATGCTTACCTCGACAATGGTAACAACTAACGCATTAGATTTAGTGTTACCTAAAGCAAAAGGAAAAACAGATAGTAATAAAAATATTGCGGTGAGCATTAATAAAGAATTACAATTTTTTATTGATAAAGATCCGGTAAACGAATCTGAACTGGAATCTAAATTACTTTCCCTATTTAACGCCGATAAAGACAAAGCCATTATTTTAAGAGCCGAAGAAGGAGTACCTATTGAAAAAGCAGTTAACGTTTTAGACATTGCAAATAGAAATCAAATCAAAGTTGTTTTGGCTGTAAGGCCTAAATAAATTTTGTTGTTTTAAAAAGAGGTATTGTACATGAAATATTTAAAAACAGACGAAGAAAAAAAATCGTTTACAATTACATCAATTATTTTTGTGATTCTATTTGTTTTGTTCTTTTATTTAGGATTAACCTCATTAGATCCGCCTCCAGAGAACGGAATCGCCATCAATTTTGGAACAACTGAATTTGGATCAGGAAAAATTCAGCCCACTGAAGCGATACAAGCAGCTCCAAAGGCGGAAGCAGCAAAAGAGGCCACTGCTAGTAACGATGATGTATTATCTCAAGACATCGAAGAAGCTGTTGTTATAAAAGAAGCTAAAAAAATTCAACCTACTAAAGAGACGGCAAAAGAAGAGGTTAAGCCAAAACCAAAAGAAGTTCCAAGACCTTCAAAGAGTACTTCAGATGCATTATCGAGTTTGTTAAACGGTCCTAAATCTGATGGAAAGGCTCAAGGTGGAGAAGGAAATGACAATTTGCCTGGTGATAAAGGAAATCCTAATGGAAGCGCTTATGCAAATAGTTATTACGGTTCTGGAACGGGAAGTGGCTCAGGAAGCGGTTGGGGATTAAATGGAAGAAACATTAGCTCAAGAGGAAAAGAAGTTCAAAAATGCAATGAATTTGGAACTGTTGTAGTACAAATTACGGTAAATAGAAATGGCAATGTTGTGGCTGCTAAATATACTAAAGGAACAACAAATACGAATCCTTGCTTGATAGAACCTGCTTTGGCTACAGCCAGAAAATACAAATGGCAGCCCGACTCCAATGCACCCGAAACACAAATTGGCTTTATAACGGTCAATTTTAAAATAGGAGAATAATCATAACTAAAAATAATAAAAACTCAAGTATCTTTGAGTTTTTATTATTTTTAGACCTCATGAATTATCAAGAAACTACAAATTGGATGTTTAGCCAGTTACCCATGTATCAAACTCATGGTGCATCAGCTTACAAGGAAGATCTAACTAATATACTATCGTTATCAAAGCACTTAAAAAATCCTGAGAATACATTGCTTTGTATTCATGTAGCAGGAACTAATGGAAAAGGTTCTACATCGCACATGTTATCCTCTATTTTACAAGAAGCAGGATATAAAGTAGGTCTATATACCTCTCCACATTTAAAAGACTTTAGAGAACGGATAAAAATAAATGGAATCGAAATTTCAGAGGATTATGTTTGTAAGTTTATCAAAAAGCATAAATCGTATTTAGAAAAACAATCAATGAGTTTCTTCGAAATGTCAGTTGGATTAGCTTTCGATTATTTCGCCAATGAAAAAGTAGACATCGCCATAATTGAAGTTGGTTTAGGCGGACGATTAGACGCTACAAATATTATTACTCCACTAGTTTCCGTGATTACAAATATAGGATTAGATCACGTTCAATTCCTTGGGAATACACTTGAACTAATAGCTTTTGAAAAAGCAGGAATAATAAAGCCTAATATTGCGGTTGTAATTGGAGAATATACTGCTGAGACAAAAGAGGTATTCTTAGCTAAAGCCAAACAAAGTAATTCAGAAATTTATTTTGCATCAGATTTAATATCTAAAGATTATCCCTCTGATTTAATAGGCAATTACCAACAAAGCAATAAAAAAACAGTATTACAGACTATCACGGTTTTATGCCATCAAACTAAATTTAAAATCAGCGATAAAAATATCCAGTTAGGATTACTTAATGTTTTTAAAAATACGGGTCTTGAAGGCAGGTGGCAACAATTAGGCACATTTCCTAAAATAATTTGCGACACAGCACATAACAAAAATGGGTTAGAAATAGTATTAAAACAAATTCAAAACGAAAATTTTGATAGGTTACATATCATTTTAGGAGTTGTAAATGATAAGGATTTAAATGAAATCCTACCTTTATTTCCTAAAAACGCCCTATATTATTTCTGTAAACCAAATATTTCTCGTGGATTAGATGCTTCTATTTTAAAAGACAAAGCCGCAATTTACAATCTGGAAGGCAAAGTATATAATTCTGTATCAGATGCTTATAAAATAGCTGTTACTAAAGCATCAAAATCTGATTTCATCTACATTGGCGGAAGTACATTTGTGGTGGGAGAAATTTTATAATTTTTTTGTTTTTTTTCTTGTTAATTTAGAAAAGTGATGTATATTTGCACACGCAATGACGCAAGAAATTGTAACCCGAAAGGGCGATTAGCTCAGCTGGTTCAGAGCACCTCGTTTACACCGAGGGGGTCGGGGGTTCGAACCCCTCATCGCCCACAGAAACTTCAACAGAAATGTTGGAGTTTTTTTTGTTCAAAAAATAAAAAATATAGTCGGCGGTTCTCCCGATAACTATCGGGACTCATCGCCCACAGAAACTTCAACAGAAATGTTGGAGTTTTTATTTAAGATCTTTAATAATAGTAATTAGTAGATGCAGCGAATTTAAAATTGAATTAATCAGTAGTAAAATTTAGGCTAATATTTATTATCTATAAAAATAGTTCTCTTTCTTCAAAACTATTTGTCTTATTTATCTGCAGGAAAAGCAGTTTGCTAACTAAAATTTTAATGTTATAGAGCTATTTATTCTAAACACTTTAGAAACAATTTTGATTAAAACCTGGTTGATAAACGGGTTTAGAAAACATTGCACCTTAATAAAGGAAATTTAAAAATCAAAAAATTTAATGTTAAAAACATAAAATTTGTGTTTGATAATATCAACATTACTTAAATAAAATCTAAAGTTCTTTCCAGTGCCATTCCTCTTGAACCTTTTATCAAAATTGAACTTTCCATGAATTGATTTGGCAATATATTTTTTGAAAAGTCGTCAAATGTCTCGTAAAAATAAAAGTTTTTTTTATCCATTTTATTTTTATTAAAATCTGATCCTATAAAAAAGCAAGATACACATTCTTGATCTTCTAACATTTTGACAATATCAAGATGCTCTTGGTGACTCTCTTTACCTAATTCAAACATATCGCCAAGAATCACTATCTTAGTGGACTTGTTTAACTGTAAAAAATTCTCAATTGCAACAGCCATGCTGCTTGGATTTGCATTATAGGCATCAAGGATAATTTCGTTCCCTCCCTTTTTAACTAATTGCGATCTATTATTTTCAGGAATATATTTTTCTATTGCCTCCTTTATTTTATCATCACTAATTTTAAAATATTTTCCTATTGCTAATGCTGCATTAATATTAGTGGCATTGTATAATCCTATTAAATGGGATTTTATAGTAATACTGTTATAGCTAATTTCAACAAATGGATTTGCTGTTACTTTACTTATATTGAAGTCAACACTTTCTTTATTTAGTCCAAAAGAATATGTTTTTAAAACTTTTGATTTGCTCTTCTGTAATGGGTCATCCATATTGATAAAAACTATTTTACCATTTTCTAAAAGATAATGATACATTTCACTTTTACCTTGAATGACCCCCTTTATTCCTCCAAATCCTTCTAAATGTGCTTTTCCAAAATTAGTAATATACCCATAATCTGGTGAAGCGATTTCACATAGAAATTCTATTTCTTTTTTGTGATTAGCACCCATTTCTACTATTCCTATTTGCGTTTCTTTAGTAAACGATAAGATGGTTAATGGCACGCCAATATGATTATTAAAATTACCTACAGTCGCTTTTGTTTTAAACTTCTTAGACAGTACAACATTAATAAGTTCTTTAGTTGTCGTTTTACCGTTACTACCCGTGAGCGCAATTATTGGTATGGCTAAATATTTACGATGAAACTTGGCCAGTTCTTGTAGAGCTACTAAACTATTTTCTACTAAAATGGTTCTTTTATCTACATAAAAGTCATTATTATCAATTAAAACAAAAGAGGCTCCTTTTTCCAACGCTGCTTGTGAAAATGTATTTGCATCAAAACGTTCGCCTTTAATAGCAATAAATAAAGCATCTTTTTCTATTTTACGTGTATCAATTGAAACAGAACTGCATTTTAAAAATAAATTATGAATGTATTTAATATCCATTTGAAATGATTTAAAAAAATGAAAGCCCTAATCAAAGGGCTTTTATTTTTATTTTATGATTGAAATTAATTTCTTGCTGATCTTTTTTTATCTGCTTTTGGACCTACTCTTGACATAGCACATCTAAAACCTATATAATCAGTAGACATATCTTGAGGAAAATATCGTCTTTGTGCTGGATCTAACCAGTAAGCTCTATCTCTCCAAGATCCTCCCTTGTAAACTCGGGATTCATTGTCAATCAGTGTAGTTCTTTTACTGGATTCATCATATTTTCTTACCATTCTACCTAAACTATCAGTGCTAACATTGTGTTTTGGAGAATTATACATTAAATCATTAGTGTTTTTACTACCGTTTGATGATTCAGCTTCAGCAAGCATATAATATCTAGTAGATTGCTTATCACCATCTCTATAATTTATATTATCGCTTTTATCAAAATTAGTTCTTAGGTACGTTTCACTTTCATCAATTGGAACTTGAGCAATTTGTCCTGGATAACTAGTAGCTACCTTTTTACCATTACTTAAAGTTTTATATTGAATGTTATCTTTAGTTACAATTTCAATCTTTCCATCAGGGCCAATTTTATTTTTAGTGTATTTATTTCCTCTAAAATAGTTGAAATCATTTGCCTCATTATCAATTATTGGTCTATAAACATCTTGTACCCATTCGGCAACATTACCCGCCATATCATATAAACCAAAATCATTTGCAGGATATTTTTTTACTTCATTAGTAATATCAGCTCCATCATCTGACCATCCTGCAATACCACCGTAATCTCCATTACCTTGCTTAAAGTTAGCTAGTTGATCTCCTTGAGTTTGTCTTTTTCCGGAACGGGTATAACCACCTGACCAAGGATATTTTTTCTGCCCCTTATAAATATTATACTCACGCTGTCCTGCATCTGCCGCAGCTGCGTATTCCCATTCGGCCTCTGTAGGCAATCTATACTCTGGCAATAATATTCCTGAAGAACGTTGCGCATAAACTTTTTTAGGCTCATTACCTGTAGTGCTTTGTGATGCTCTCGATGCCTTTCTAGTTCCTTTACCTTTCTTTAATACAATGCTTTCATCACCACCGTAAACAGAGGTAGGAGAATTTAGATAAGTCTCAGTATTAAAATTGCTTTGAGCCGAAACATCATTTGTTTTAGCATTCTTTTTAAGATATCCGCTTTTCTCTAACTGAAGTTCATTAACACGATCGGTTCGCCACTCACTAAATTCAACTGCTTGAATCCAATTTACGCCCACAACAGGATAGTCAGCATAAGAGGGATGTCTCAAATAATTGTTGGTCATAGTCTCGTTATATCCTAGCCTATTTCTCCATACTAGCGTATCAGGAGAAGCTCCTTCATAAATATTTTTATAGCTTTCTTCTGTTGGAGGATATACATTTTTTAACCAATCTAAATAATCTAAATACATAGAATTAGTCACCTCTGTCTCATCCATGTAAAAAGATTGTACATGCTGCTGTGTTGGAGTGTTATTCCAGTCATGCATAACATCATCCTGAACTTTACCCATTGTAAAGGTTCCTCCCTCTACAAATACTAGGCCTGGACCCGCTTGCTGTTTTTTATTTCCAGATCCTTTCTTACTATCCATGTTCCATCCAGTAGCTCGAGATGTGTTCTTTGAACCAGAATTTTTACTGCAACTGCTCAAACCAATAATAAATAAGAGTGATAGTATTAGCTGTATACTTGTAATTCTATTTGATTTCATACTTTTTAGTAGGTGGATTTTTATTGGCACAATATAATAATTAACGCTTAAACACAATAACCTTTTATTAATAATTAAACTAATAGTTAAGCTAACGCAAAATTATACTTTTTATTATTACAATTACACTAAATGATATAATTTTACTCACTGATAATATAACGCTAATAACAACGTTAAAAAACCAATGAGAAAACTATTTCTAGCTTTAATTGCATTGTGTCCTGTAATTTCTTTGGCTCAAATTAAAGGAGATCTTACAATTAATTGGCTAGAAAAAAGAGAGATGTCTTATGGCAATTTTAAAGTGAATATCCCACATTTTTCAACAAGTAATTTTCATTATGATGAGTATAATAAAACTTTATTATTTACCTCTAAAATAGATGATGTAATTTCATTTGACTCTGCTGATATTCAAATCTCTAATATCTCTTATGAATCAATTCTCGTAAGTCAGCTTGGAGATTTATCAATTGAAAATATTCCAAATAAAGCTAGTGCAAAAATTGTTATAAATAATTCCAGAAATCTAAAAGAGGCTTTTATCAATTTATCTCCAATTATAAAAGACGAATTTGGTTTTAAACGGATATTATCTTTTACCTATTCAATAAGCAATAGTAAATTAATTTCAAAAGCAATTTTCAGATCCTCTAATAAAAATAGTGTAACTTCCATTTATAATTCCGTTTTATCAAATGGTTCTTGGTTCCAATTCTATGTGGAGAAATCAGGCGTTTATAAAATTTCAAAGAGATTTCTCGAGCAATTGGGACTGAAAGTGGATTCCGTTGATCCAAGAAAACTAAAAATTTTTGGAAATGGTGGTCGAATGCTACCTTTATTAAACAAAATCGATTATCCAAATGATTTAACCGAAAATGCAATTCAGGTTATTGGCGAAAATGATGGTAAATTTGATAATGATGATTATATCCTTTTCTATGCAGAAGGTACAGATACTTGGAATCAAGAAAGTAAAACAAACTTAAATCTATATGATAAAAAAGCTTTTTATTACATCACTGTTGACTCCAATAATGGGAAAAGAATGACATCTTTATTAGAGCCAGTAGGAGACAGTACAGTTGATATAACTAATTTCGATGACTATCAATTTCATGAAGTAGATCTTGTAAATATCGCTCGCTTGGGTCGTCAATGGTTTGGAGAATCATTTGAAATAAAAAATGAACAGGAATTTAGTTTTAATTTTCCTAATATTGACACCTCAGTTCCTGTGAGAATCATGTTAACAACCGCTTCAGCTGCTTTTACTCCAACTTCATTTAGCGTGCAAGCAAATGGAAAATCAATTGGCAACATGTCATTTCCTATTTTGAGTAGTGTTAGTGCAACTCAATTTTTTACAAATACACTACCAGATAATACGACTGTCACTGCAGAAGAAAATATAAAAATTGCATTAAACTATAACAATAATGCTGTTCCAGGTTCAAAAGGGTATTTAGATTATATTAGACTTATAGCTAAAAGAAAACTTCAGGGCTACGGCAAACAATTTCAATTTCAGCAAGATGAACCTATATTAACTCCTAGTATAGTCAATTATAAAATTTCAAATGCCACTGCCATTAATCAAATTTGGGATATTACTGATCTTTATAATGTAACCAAAATAGAGAATGTAGGTAAAGAGCAAATCAGTTTTAGAGCCAATTTAGAAAATTTTAAAAAATATGTTGCATTAGATCCAAGTGATTATTTTACTCCTTTATCGGAGAAAAAATCGAAAATTACCAACCAAAACTTAAAAGGTACATTATTTAAAAATAATAATGGACAATTTCAGGATATTGATTACGTCATTATTTCTCCAGCTTTTTTAGTGATGCAAGCAGAAAGATTGGCTAATTTTCATCGCAATCATTCTAATTTAAATGTAAAAGTGATAGTATTAGAACAAATATATCATGAATTTTCTTCTGGTAAACAGGATATTGCAGCCATACGTAATTGTATAAAGTATGTTTATGAAAATGCATCCTCGAATGAAACAAGACTAAAATACGTAAATCTTTTTGGCGATGCTTCTTTTGATTATAAAAATAGAATAGTGAATAACACAAACGTTGTTCCTATTTATCATGCTTTGAATAGTACTTCATCTGGCGAATCCTCTTTTACATCGGATGATTTTTTTGGATTAATGGATGGCTCAGAAGGTAATATTGTTTCCTATTTTGGAGGAATTGATATTGCTGTAGGTAGAATGCTTGTGAATAATACTAAACAAGCTGAGGAAATGGTTACTAAAATTATAGAATATCATGATATTAAATCATCCGGCAGCTGGAGAAACAACTTTGTTCTGATTGCTGATGACTCTGATATTGCCTTTGATGCAAGTTTACAAAGTCGACAAAACAATCTTTCCACTATCATTTACACTGAAAAACCCTTTTTGAATATAAATAAAATATTTTTAGACTCTTACGCTCAAGAAGCATCGGCTGGAGGAAATAGATATCCAAAAGCACGTACTGATTTTTTTAACGCTTTTGAAAAAGGAGCATTAGTATTTAACTATTTAGGTCATGGTGGTGAAGATGGCTTATCATCTGAACGTATTTGGGAAAAATCAGACGGACAAAATTTAAATAATCAATATAGATACCCGCTCTTTATTACAATTACTTGCGAGTTTTCTCGCTTTGATAATCCGTTTAGACCTACCGCTGGAGAATATACCTACTGGAATCCTAAAGGAGGAGCGATCGCTATGATAACAACCGTACGATCTATTGGACAATCTAGTGCTGAAAATTTCAATGATAGTTTTACTAAAAATTTAGTATCTGATGCTGCTAAGCAAAATATTTCAATTGCAGAAACATTGCGACTATCTAAGAATAACAATCCTAATTCATCCACTAATGTTGTATTTTATATCGGTGATCCCGCGTTAATGTTAGCCATACCTAAACCTAAAGTTAAGCTGACCAAAGTAAATGATTTGCCAATGTCACAAGACATTGATAACTTTAAATCACTCTCAAAAATGAAGTTAACAGGTGAAATAACAGATGAATTTGATAATATATTAACTAACTATAATGGCGAAGTTTTTACTACCATATTTGACAAGAACCTATCTAAAAAAACTTATAATAATGATGGTTTTAGCCCAGCGATTACTTTTAATATATTAGGAGAAACCATATTTAGAGGAAATGCATCAGTTGTAAATGGAAAATTTGAATTTAGTTTTGTTGTTCCAAGAGATATAAGAGTTCCTGTAGCCAATGGAAGAATAAGTTTTTATACTAAAAAAAGTAATTCTTTAGAAAATCAAACAGGTTATAATTCTGATATAAAAATAGGAGGAATAAATGAAAATGCTATCGCAGACAATAATAGCCCGCAAGTAAAGTTATACATGAACGATGAAAATTTTGTTTCAGGCGGCATAACAAATGAATCTCCTTTTCTATTTGCCATTCTTGAAGATGAAAGTGGAATAAATACAGCTAGTGGTATAGGACACGATATTGTAGCTATTTTAGATGGAGATAATAAAAACCCATTTATATTGAATGATTATTATCAAACAAAATTAGATGATTTTACAAGTGGAACAATTCGTTTTCCACTACGTAACTTGTCCGCAGGATTACATACAATTACTTTTAAAGCATGGGATGTTTATAATAATCCTGTATCTGCTGAAATACAATTTGTTGTTGCTGGGGACGATGACATAAAATTATCAAATGTATTAAATTATCCTAACCCATTTGTAAACTATACTGAATTTTGGTTTACACATAATAAACCTTTTGAGCCACTAGAAGCGCAAATTCAAGTAATGACTATAACTGGTAAAATTGTTTGGACAAAAAATCAAGTGATCAATACACAAGGTTTTTTATCAAAAGAAATACTTTGGGATGGTAAGGATGACTTTGGCGACAAAATCGGTAAAGGAGTTTATATTTACAAACTCACTGTAAAATCGACAATAACTAATAGTAAAAGTGAAAAATATGAAAAACTTGTAATACTTTAGTATTATATTTGCTCCACTAATATATTTTTTTAAAATGAAAAAAACATTATTTCTTTTTATTTATTTGTTTGTTTTTTCGGCTGTTAAGGCGCAAGATCGAAGTATTTCTCCAGGGGTCACATTTTTATTGGTAGCAGCTGATGCAAGAGCTGCTGGTATGGGCGATATGGGAGTTGCAACATCAGCAGATGTGTTTTCTCAACAATGGAATCCAGCAAAATATGCCTTCTCAACAGATACACAGGGACTTTCAGTTAGCTATACTCCATATCTAACAGATTTAGTAAATGACATATCATTAGCGCAACTGACCTATTATAATAAGCTGAATGAAAGAAGCGCATTTGCTGCAAGTTTAAGATATTTTGGTTTAGGCGATATTGAATTACGCCAAACCGCTGATCCGAATGATCCTTTCCTTACTGTATCACCAAACGAATTTGCTATTGATGGCTCTTACTCACTTAAACTGAGTGAAAAATTCTCGATGGCTATTGCTGGTCGGTTTATTAATTCCAATTTAAAATTTGCATCTGAAAATAATGACGCTACATCAGCAAGTTCATTTGCGGTTGATGTCGCTGGTTTTTTTCAATCAGAAGAACTTGCTTTTAATGAATTCTATGGACGATGGAGAGCAGGATTTAATATTCAAAATTTAGGCCCCAAGATAAGTTATGACAAAGATAAAATTAATGATAATTTCTTGCCAGCAAATTTAAAAATAGGTACTGGATTTGATTTTATTTTAGATGATTATAATAAAGTAACGGTAAATGCTGAGTTTAATAAACTACTAGTTCCAACTCCTAAAGTAGGTTATAATGGTAAAACTTTCACTGGAAATGATATGAATGGAGACGGAGTCATAAATATTGATGATTTCACCTTAGCTAATAATGAGTATAACAAAACAAGTTGGACATCAGGTGTTTTCAAATCTTTTGGCGATGCACCAGATGGTTTTAAAGAAGAAATAAAAGAATTTACTTATTCGTTAGGTGCAGAATATTTGTATCAAGATTCATTTGCAATGCGAATGGGCTATTTTCATGAAAGTCCGTTGAAAGGAGCACGACAATTTTTTTCCCTTGGCGCAGGTTTTAAGTACAACGTTGTGAAAGTGGATGTTTCATATCTATTTGCAGCTTCTAAAATAAAAAATCCTTTAGAAAACACATTGCGTTTTTCTCTTACTTTCAATTTTGGAGATAAATACGACGAATATTAACTTGTAATAAATTTAAATTAACAATCCAAATTTCAAAATCTTGAAATTTGGATTTTTTTTCCTTATAAAGTATGAAAGAGATATCTATAACTACACAATTTAAATTATTTGATTTAATTACTGATTTACCAAATGACGTTCAAAGTTTAATGGACCAAGCAGTTGAAGTACGAAAAAATGCGTATGCGCCTTATTCTAAATTTAGAGTGGGTGTCGCCATAGCTTTAGATAATGGAAAAGTTGTATTGGGCTCTAACCAAGAAAATGCGGCATATCCCTCCGGACTTTGTGCAGAGCGAGTGGCTGTTTTTTATGCAGGCGCAGTTTATCCAGCTGCTAAAATTTTAAAAATGGCCATCACAGCAGCTTCTGATACAAATCAAACTACGGCTCCTATTCCTCCCTGTGGATCTTGCAGACAATCTATCGCCGAATATGAAATTCGTCAAGAAACGCCTATCGAAATATACTTTATGGGAGAAATAGGATGCATTTACAAGTCGGATTCAGTAAAAAACTTATTGCCGTTTATGTTTGATAAAAAATACTTGTAAAAATTTTAAAAATCACCTATTAAATTTTAGTTCTTAGTTGGAATGTACTAATTTTGCATTTCGTAAATTTGTGCCAGAAAGCTATTTTGCACTATTTTGATACAAATCGATAACACTTTAGCAAAAGAAAAAATCAGATGAAAGAAGTTACACAAGAAGTATATTTAAAGTGGTATGAAGACATGCTATTTTGGAGAAAGTTTGAAGACAAACTTGCAGCATTATACATTCAGCAAAAAGTTAGAGGATTTTTACATTTATACAATGGTCAAGAGGCTGTATTAGCGGGTGCGTTGCATGCAATGGATTTGACAAAAGATAAAATGATTACCGCTTATAGAAATCACGTTCAACCTATAGGTATGGGTGTAGATCCTAGACGTGTTATGGCTGAACTATTAGGAAAAGTTACGGGTACCTCTAAAGGTATGGGTGGATCGATGCATATTTTTTCGAAAGAACACCGCTTTTATGGTGGACACGGAATTGTAGGTGGACAAATTCCAGTTGGAGCAGGTTTAGCTTTTGCTGACAAGTATTTTGAAACGGGGGGTGTTACTCTGACTTATTTTGGTGATGGTGCGGCACGTCAAGGATCGTTACATGAAGCATTTAATATGGCGATGTTATGGAAACTTCCAGTGGTATTTATAGTAGAGAACAATGGTTATGCAATGGGAACTTCTGTAGAAAGAACAGCCAATCATACCGATATTTGGAAGCTAGGTCTAGGATATGAAATGCCTTGCGGACCAGTTGACGGAATGAATCCTGTAAAGGTAGCGGAAGCCATGACTGAGGCAATTGATAGAGCACGTCGTGGAGACGGACCTACATTTTTAGAAATGAAAACATACCGTTATAGAGGTCACTCTATGTCAGATGCGCAATTATACCGTTCGAAAGAAGAGGTTGAAGAATATAAAAAAATTGATCCCATTACACAAGTATTAGATATAATTAAGGATCAAAATTATGCTACTAAAGAGGAAATCGAGGTTATTGATAGAAGGGTAAAAGATTTAGTTGAAGAATGTGTAACGTTTGCCGAAGAATCTGATTATCCACCAATACAGCAACTTTACGACGTAGTATACGAACAAGAAAATTATCCATTTATTCCTCATAAATTATAAATCAATTATGGCAACAATAATTACAATGCCTCGTTTGAGCGATACTATGACGGAAGGAACTGTAGCGACTTGGCTTAAAAAAGTAGGTGATAAAGTAAGCGAAGGAGATATTCTTGCTGAAATTGAAACTGATAAGGCGACAATGGAATTCGAATCGTTCAATGAAGGAACTTTATTGCATATAGGTATTCCAGAAGGAGAAACGGCACCTGTCGATTCTTTATTAGCAATTATTGGCAAAGAAGGAGAAGATATTTCTGAACTGCTTTCAGGAAAAAAAGCTCCAGAAGAGACTGATAGAGAAGAAGCTTCAAAAAGTGATAGTGAAATTAAAGCTAATACAGAAGTTCCCAAAACTACTGAATCAACTAAAGAATCTCTACCAAAAGGAGTGGTAGTAGTGACTATGCCTCGCCTTAGCGATACAATGACAGAAGGAACGGTAGCTACTTGGTTGAAAAAAGTAGGTGACAAAGTCTCTGAAGGAGATATTCTTGCCGAAATTGAAACAGATAAAGCTACAATGGAATTTGAATCTTTCAACGAAGGAACTTTATTATATGTAGGAATTGAAGAAGGAAATACAGCTCTTGTTGATAGTCTTTTAGCAATCATAGGACCAGCTGGAACAGATGTAAGTGCAATTGCAGCTAATCATGGAAAAGGCGGGTTTACAGAAAATTCTGCAGCTACGAGTGAAGAGAAGCACGAAGAAAAACAAGAAGAAAAACAAGAAGAAAAACAAGAAGAAAAAGAAAAAGAAAAAGAAATAGAGGATGCTCCTACTGAGAAAACAGCAGAGCCTGTAACTCAAGAAGCATCAACTGATGGACAAAGAATTTTAGCTTCGCCATTAGCAAAGAAAATAGCTAGTGACAAAGGAATACAATTGAATCAAGTAAAAGGTTCTGGCGAAAATGGACGTATTGTAAAAAGTGATATCGAAAACTTTACTCCAGCTGCAGTCGCGCCACAAGCAGCTGCTGTTGCACCAGCCAAAACCGAAACTATTGCTGCGCCAGCTGCAAAAGTATTTGTCCCTGCGGGAGAAGTGGTAACGGAGGAAATTAAAAATTCGCAAATACGCAAAATCATTGCCAAGCGCTTAGCAGAATCTTTATTTACTGCACCGCACTACAATTTAGTTATTGAAGTGACTATGGATGAAGCAATGAAATCAAGAGCAATCATTAATAGCGTTCCTGATACCAAAGTATCTTTTAATGATATGATTATCAAAGCATGTGCAATGGCGTTGAAAAAGCATCCTAAAATTAATTCTCAATGGAAAGAGGACGCAATTACAATTAATCATCATGTGAATATTGGCGTTGCTGTAGCTGTTGAAGATGGATTAGTGGTTCCTGTACTGAAATTTACAGATGCTATGAGTTTATCTCAAATTGGTGGAAGCGTAAGAGAACTTGCTGGAAGAGCTAAAAACAAAAAATTATTGCCAACTGAAATGGAAGGAAGTACGTTTACCGTCTCTAACCTTGGAATGTTTGGAATTACTGAATTTAATTCTATTATTAATCAACCCAACTCGGCTATTCTTTCAGTAGGAGCAATCGTAGAAAAACCAGTTGTTAAAAATGGACAAATAGTGGTAGGAAACACGATGATGTTATCACTTGCTTGCGACCACCGTACTATAGATGGCGCAACTGGAGCACAGTTCTTACAAACATTAAAACAATACATTGAAAATCCAGTTACGATGCTTGCATAATTACTGAATTATATAATAGCTAAAAACCCGTCATTTTTAAAAATTGACGGGTTTTTTGTTTGGGCATGCCCTCGCTTTCACTATCGTTACAGCTCGGTCGGGCTGTACGCTATATCTTTTATTGCATTGCATTTCATAAAAGGATGCCGCTTCCATCCCTCATGCAATAAAAGAAGAACGTTTCAATTTAAGATTATTTGTTTTTCTCCTCAATCCACTTTGACATATATTTAGTACTTCTCAGCGTATGATGTTGTAATAATTCGCCCATGAAATTGTTTAGACGATGTTGTTCCAGATTAAGAAGTAATTCGCTAATTATATCTTTAAAATCCTCTTCAAATAATGGCTTTAGATAGCGATACTCCATAATTTTAATTCCATTTTTCTGAGCTTGAAGCCACAGTTTTTTATCTTGATAAAGCATTATCGCTTTTTCAGCAAAGACTGCTGGATTATCCTCAATAAAACCATTCCATGATAATTCGTCATGCATCGATTCGGCTCCAATGGAAGTGGTTACACTAGGCGTTCCACATTGCATGGCTTCTAATAATTTCCCCTTTATTCCAGCTCCAAAACGTAAAGGCGCAAGAACAACTCTGGCATTTCTCACCACTTCGTTCGCATCATCTGCACGTCCTTTTATCAAAAAACCCTCCTTTATATTATTTAATTGAAAAACTTTTTGAGAAGGATAAGCACCATAAATATTTAAAATACCTTCAGGGAATTGTTTTTTAATTAATGGCCAAATGGTTTCTTTCAAATATTGAACAGCATTCCAATTAGGCTCATGAAGAAAATTACCAATGAAAACAAAATTCTTTCGATCTTCAAAGGACGATAGTTTTTCTAGATTAGGTATTTCATTTTTTATTAATAAAAACGGTAAATAAAACAACAAACTACTATCAAGTTTAAAGGTTGTATGTAACAACTCCATTTCAAATTCAGAAATCATTAAAGATAAATCACAACGTAAAATACTGGCGATCTCTCTTTTTGCGACTTCTTGCACTACCAAATCTGATTTCTGAAATTCCCGCTTTTCTTTGAATGCTTTTTGCCTTGCCAGTCGCAAACAATGCAAATCTTCAGTATCTAAAATCCGTAATGCAGCTGTACAATTCTCAGCAACGCGCCAACCAAATTGCTCTTCCATCATATATCGATCAAACAGAACTATAGTTGGATTAAGCTCCTTTACGAAAGTATCAAAACTAGAACAATTTAAAGTAATTGATTCTTTTACGACATTATACTGAGCCAAATCAATCATAAAGTCACTGTCTTGCGCTGGACTAGCAAATACTATTGTAAAGCCTTGTTCTTGAAAAAGAGAAATTATTTGCATCATTCGTCCGCCTGCTGCTGAAGAGTTAGGCTCTGGCCAAACAAATCCTAGTATTAAAAGCGTTTGCATTAGATTCTTGTTTTGGAAAGTTGTTGCAAAATAATGTATTTTAGCGGTATTCCAGAAAATAGTTTGTATTTAGAAATCTGAAATATTATTTTATCTAGATTTGCGTGAGGGATAGCAGTGGAAAGCCCGGAATCCCGATGCAGCACAGCGCTAAAGGGATGAGGACTAGCGGCGAATAGCCCGACAGCAATAAAAAATGGCTACGTGGTTTTGTGCTTTTGCCATTTTTTATTGCTGGCACGCATAAACAAATAGGAATGATACTAGGTCTTTAATTAAATAAATCGGCAATAAAAGACTAATTTTGCTCATTAATAAAACGCAGTATTATGTTAGGATTAAAATTAGCGACAGACCCACGATGGGTGAATATAGTTGAATCGAATATTGAAGAAGTATTGACTGACCATGCATGGTGTGAGCAAAAAGCAGCTTCGAATGCAATAAGTATTATTACATACAATTCTGAATTAGAAGAATTAGTAACGGAAATGTTGATAATTGCCAAAGAAGAAATGGATCACTTGCAGTTAGTACACGAACTGATAAAAAGCAAAGGACTTACTTTAGGGAGAGAACGAAAAGATCATTACGTAAATGAGCTATTTAAATTTATGAAAAAAGACGGTAGTCGAAAAGATGCTTTATGTGACCGTCTACTTTTTTCGGCTATGATTGAAGCCAGAAGTTGTGAGCGCTTTAAAGTACTTTCTGAAAATATAAAAGATTTAGAATTAGCTAAATTCTATCGCGACTTGATGATCAGTGAAGCAGGCCATTACACCACTTTTATAGGTTTTGCTCGCAAATATGCCGATAACGTAGATGTGGATAAAAGATGGAAGGAATGGATTGAATTTGAGACCTCAATTATTTCTAAGTATGGAAAAAACGAAACGGTACACGGTTGATTTATAATAAAATATATTCATTTTAGAATTAGCATATTAAAAATTTTAAAATGAATGCATATATGTTTTAATTAAATAGTCTAGTTCTTCTAATCTTGATTGATAAAATACAGTGGTTGTTTGTAATTTGTAATTTCAATTAAAGCATTATAGATATATTTAGAAGCTAATTCGCATCCTTCATTATTGATTAATTCGATGTCGTCTTTAGGTGTGTGATATTGCGTATAACCACCAGTGTGGAAGCCAATTTATGAAATATTTTCTTTGTAAAAGCAAACATGATCAGAGCCTTCAACTTCGCCAGCATGAACAATAAGATTTAGTTGGCTATTTTTTCCCAGTTTATTTATCAATTCGACTCCATCAGGGAATGTTCCAGCACCACCTATATAGAGGTGTTTCTCTGAATTACTCTACCAATCATGTCCATATTGAGCATTAGTTTAATACCATCTTTAGCGACAGGCAAATGATTTACAAAGTATTTAGATCCTAACAGCCTCTGCTCTTCCCAGCTAAATGCGATGAAAATGATACTTCGTTTAGGTTTTATTACTGAATTAAAGATTTCCTTAAGAATAGATAGTAAATCAGCAGCCCCTGATGCATTATCATCGGCACCGATATGAGAAGCTAACGTATCCTTTTTTTTGCTGCCTGATCCTTTTCCTCCCCAACCCCAATGGTCATAGTGCGCTCCCATAACAATAAATTCAAACTTTAACTCACTGCCTGAACATTCAAGATAACCAACAACATTTTAAGTAGAGACTGTGTCAGATTTCATCTTGTTTATATCCGGCTTTTAAAATAGTTTAAATGACTGATTGTTGCTATCATTGAAAGTTTTTAAGCCATATTTCTTGAAATACTTTTTAATGTACTTAGTAGCTTTATTATTCTGTTTTGTTCCAGCCAATCTGCCTTCGATCTTGTCTGATGAAAGATATTTATCTTACTTATATAAAGTAGTTGCATTGATTCCGTTCTGTGCTTTTATACCATTAGTAATTAACAGTACAATCAGAATCGTATAAATAAGATGTAAATTTTTAAATAATAACATACAAAGATTGTTTAAAAGGTTCTTTAAAATACAATAATATATATTCAAGATGTTCACAATTTTAATATCAAAACTTCTTCATATTAATTTATAAACATAGCTGATCGCAAAATAAGAATTTGAAAAATGAACTTGCATTATGAACATTCATTTACTGTTGAAAATTTCAATAATAAATATTTTCCAAACCTTAAATAAAAGAAAATTTATTTTCCAGGTGAAAAAAGATAGCTCTTCGCCTAAATTAGTGGAATTATATATTTTAGGCATTTCCTAAATAATACATTATCTTTATGAAATTCTGCGAATTTCTATAACCTCTTGCTCTAGATCTTGCTAACTGCATTACGCTATTTAATCCTTCTGAAACAGCATTTGTTAT
>NZ_JAXCIA010000009.1:0-125157 GCF_035985025.1 Flavobacterium sp. PL11 | reverse complement strand
ACTTTAAGGAAACCGCCGTACACGTAAGTACATACGGTGGTGTGAGAGGACGACAAAGTCAAGGTTTAAACTTAACTTTGTCTCCTACTTTAATTATAACTATAATTTTTATCTAATTGGCACTGGAAAAACAGGTAAACTAGAATGTCCTAATGCATCAACACTTTGTACTGCAAAGAAAAAATTATCCTTAGAATAAGGGATTTCTGCTTTTGTATCTTTTACAAATATTGTTTTTTCCCAGTGAGATGCAGATGTCTCTCTTATCAGAATATTATAACCGTAAACTTCTTTTCCCTCAGGTGCTTTCCACACTAAAGTTGAAAAATTAGTCAAATCTTTTACTTCGATGCCTACATTTGTGGGTGCTTTTGGTGACCAAGCTAAATTGCTAAAAGTAGCTAGATTCGAAGTTGTTACTTTTTTTAAATATTCAAAATCCATAAATTCTGGAAGATCGCCAAATTGTACATTGTTTTCTTTTCTAACATCTTGGTGTTGGTGGTCAAAATTTTCATTCATTTCGCAAAAACGAATGGCTGTAAATCCATTTTGACTAAAAGGAGTGTGATCTCCACCTCGTAAAAAACGATCATTTCTATAAACTAACTTAATATCTAATTGCTCAATGTATTGATTAGTTGTCGTTTTTATATATCTCGCTAACTGTCTTGATGGACTATCATTGTCACGATTAGTTGATTTACGCATTTTAGATTCCGCTTCTGTTTCTAGATAAGGTGTCGCTTCACTAAAAACGCGAACTTGCATGTTATCTCTAAATAAAGTGCCACTTGATAAACTATTTCCAATCATATCATTATTAATCATCGCAACTACGTTCCATTTCGACTCTTTTGCAACATCTGCTAAATGTTTTGCTCCATACAAACCTTGCTCTTCACCAACTACAGCTACGAAAATTAGCGTGAAAGGAAATTCTCTCTTACTCATAATTCTAGAAAGTTCCATCATAGCTGCAACTCCTGAAGCATCATCATTTGCTCCTGGAGCATCGATTTTTGCGTCCATTACATTTGAAGCACGAGAATCTAAATGTCCGCTGATTATCATTACACGATCATCAATTGGGTCAGTACCTTTTAAAGTGGCCATCACATTGCCTAATTCACTATCAGTAGCGATGCGTCTTCCATCGGCTTTTATAGTAAAGAAATCAATTTTAGAGGTTAATCGCCCATTAGATGCGAGTGCGAATTTATCAAACTCTGATTTAACCCAGCGTTGTGCTGCTCCTATACCGCGAGTATTGCTTTTGGTATCGCTTAAGGTATGTCTGGTTCCAAAACTTACAAGTTTGCGAACCGTAGCTTCCATGTTTTCCGACTTTACCTCAGAAATCATTTTTTTTATTTCGGGATCATCAACGGTGGTTTGCGCAATAGTAAATTGGGAATTTAAGAGTAATAGAAATAAACAGACGAGTGAAGTTGTTTTCATTTAAGTTTTTTTTAATTGCTCAAAGTTAGTAAAAAATGATAATAAACTTTCTCAGCTAGATGATTTAGCATTTGTAGAGTATTTAAATTTAAAAAGTGTATTAAAAATAGGTTTTTTTAGAGTTCAAAAGAGATAAACATTATCAGTGTTGGCTATCAGCTAATGCTTAGCGCGAATCAAAATTTAGAATTCCTTAAAAAAAATTAAAAAATGCATTGACAAATCTTATCTGTTCTTATACTCCTTTATGGTTTGAAAAATACCTATTGTGTTTTTACAATTTTGTAGGGAGAGTATTATGAAAAAAGAATTTCTAAAGTAGCCCCGATAGAAGCAAGTATCCTGCGCTTTTGGGCGCAGATACTGCGAATAGCGGGAGAGAAAGTGAGCGGATTGACAATTTATCTGCTCCAAAAAAAAAATTTAATTGTTCAAATTAATGGAAAGTTGCGTACCAGCTTTACAGAATAGTTTTCAAAAAAACTCAATCGCTTTTTCAATCGCTTTTTCAATTGTTTATTCCAATACTTTTTTTACTCTTTCAACAGTGTCTAGTTTTGACAAAGTCAATCGCACGATGCTGTCTTCTTCAGCCAGTAAATCATGCGGAACATTAGCATCTAAAGCTATTAAATCTCCTGTTTCCAAAGTCATTTTTTCGCCTGCGGCACCAAAAGTTATCGATCCTTGATGAATTTCGACAGTAATAGGATATCCTGCTTTGTGTTCTTTCATAGTCTGACCTTTACGAAATAAAATTCTAATTTCCTTTGCTGTTTCTGTTTCCATCATTACAGTTATGGAAACTTTATCTTCATTGTATTGAAGTTCTTTTCTTAGTGAAGCTGTTTTCATTATAAAATTTTTTAGTAATTAATAATTTATTTAAAAAATGCGAAGATTTATAGTTTTAAGAATTTAAATAGAATTGACGCAATTTTCAATACTTATAAAGATAGGTTTTTATAACGCTAAAGTAAAATTATTCGTCAATTAAATCTTTGTACCTTTGCAATTGACAAAGTTAGAAATGACTAAGAATTTAAGAAAATGATCGAAATAGGAAAATACAATACGCTTACCATTTTAAGAGATACCAAAGTGGGTTTATTTCTAGGGAATCCTCAAGAAGATCCTGAGGGAATTCACGATATTTTATTACCCAATAAATATGTACCCAATGATTTTGAAATAGGCGAGGAGCTGATTGTTTTTGTGTATTTAGACCATGAAGAAAGACCTGTTGCTACGACACTAGAACCTTATATATTGCTAAATGAATTTGCACTTTTGCGTGTGAATTATACCAATCAAGTGGGTGCTTTTATGGATTGGGGAATGGAAAAAGATATTTTAGTTCCGTTTAAAGAGCAAGCGCGTCCTATGGAAAAAGGGAAACGCTATTTGGTTTATCTTTATATGGACGAAAAAACAAATCGTTTAGTTGCTTCAAGCAAAACAAATCAGTTTCTTAAAAATGAAGAGCTAACTGTAGAAAAAGGCGAAGAAGTTGATTTGATCGTTTCGCATATTACTGAAATTGGAATCAATGTAATTATAAATGAAAAGTACAAAGGATTAATGTACAAAGATGAAGTTTATGATGATGCCATTCGGACGGGCGACCGTATGCGAGGTTATATTAAAACAATACGTCCCGATAATAAAATTGATGTCGCATTGCAAATTCAAGGTTATGAAAGTATTGAACCAAATGCAGATAAAATATTAGAGGAACTGAGAGCCAGCAGAGGTTTCTTGAGATTGACTGATAATTCGCATCCAGAGGATATTAAAACGGTTTTGAAAATGAGTAAAAAAACGTTTAAAAAAGCGATTGGTGCGCTGTATAGGGAAAAATTAATTGAAATTAAAGAAGACGGAATATACTTAATTAAAGAGTAAAAAAAAAGAAAGACTAATCGGTAACGGTTAGTCTTTCTCTCTTTAATGCTGTTTTTTAAATCTTTATTTTTCACAGCAAAAAATAATTTCAATGTTTTTATGTCTTTAACGTCCAAAGAGCTTCTTTTTATACTTATCTAAGTTCACAGTTAGCCGATGGTTTTTTTTATTTGTTGAAAAACTATTTTCTAAAAATAATTTTATTAATGTATCGCTTTTGCAAGTACAAAAAAAATAAATCTTTTTCTTTAACCGTAGGTGTTACTTATTAGAATTTTGTAAAATAGAATCTGATTGTATCATTAACTCGCTACTAAAGGTTTTTATAATTTTAGAATTACTTATTCCCGTAGAGAAAGGAGTGACAACATTTTTAATTGTATTCAATACATTCTTTTTTTAGGTTAATAAATCAGTTTAGAGTCGTGCACAAAAAAAATAAATAGGATCTATTTATCTGATTAGCTTGTACTAAAGTTAAAAAAATAAGTAATTGCCAACTGTTAAAAAATTCCTATTTTATTGATTTTTAACATTTGTCAATCTTTCATCAGATAAGGATTACCAGAAGGATTATGATTAAGAATAGATATACTGCTAAAAATGATTTATTTTTACGGTAAAATAATTTAAAGCGATAACAATGGATTGGATTACTGCTAAAGAATATGAAGACATTACCTATAAAAAATGCAACGGCGTAGCTCGTATTGCTTTTAATAGACCCAATGTGCGGAATGCATTTCGTCCAAAAACAACAGCTGAACTTTACAATGCTTTCTATGATGCTCAAGAAGATACTTCCATAGGCGTTGTTTTGTTATCTGCCGAAGGACCATCTTCTAAGGATGGCGTTTTCTCTTTTTGTAGCGGTGGCGATCAAAACGCACGTGGACATCAAGGATACGTGGGCGATGATGGCCAACACCGATTGAATATTCTCGAGGTGCAACGATTAATTCGCTTTATGCCAAAGGTTGTCATTGCAGTAGTTCCAGGTTGGGCTGTAGGTGGCGGGCATAGTTTACATGTGGTTTGTGATTTAACTTTAGCAAGCAAAGAACATGCTATTTTTAAACAAACAGATGCTGACGTCACCAGTTTTGACGGCGGTTATGGTTCTGCTTATTTAGCTAAAATGGTGGGGCAAAAGAAAGCAAGAGAAATCTTTTTCTTAGGTCGCAATTATTCAGCCCAAGAAGCTATGGATATGGGAATGGTAAATGCTGTGATTCCACATGACGAATTAGAAGATACCGCTTACGAATGGGCTCAGGAAATTTTACAAAAATCTCCAATGGCAATCAAGATGCTGAAATTTGCTATGAATCTTACAGACGATGGAATGGTTGGCCAACAAGTTTTTGCTGGAGAAGCAACGCGATTAGCCTATATGACTGAAGAAGCTAAAGAAGGTAGAAACGCATTTTTAGAGAAAAGAAAACCGAATTTTGAGAAAAAGTGGTTGCCTTGAGGTGGTAATTCGTGAATGGTGATCCGTGAATGGTAATTCGTGAATGGTGATTCGTGAATGGTAATTCGTGAATGGTAATTCGTGAATGGTGATTCGTGAATGGTGATTGGTGAATGGTGAATTATTTTCGGTATTTTACTGAATAGTCCATAGGTTGTTAATTCATTGCATTACTTTAAATGCTTTGAGTGGGTTCGTAATATTGCAAATAAATCAGCAATTTTGTGAATTTGCGGCAAACAGATAGTAGAAAAACGAAAATAACAAAGATTGTCAATGCAGTAATATTAATATTTTTAAATGGAAAATTTTACAAACGAAACGATTGATATAACGCAACTACCGAAATTTGAAGAAGTTGTTTTTACACCGCTTCATACGAAATATCTTACGGTAGTTATAATCAATTTAATGATACTAATTGCAATATTTATTTTGATTCCTACATTGTTCTCTTTTTTTAAACCTGAACTATTTTCTGGGAAATTGTGGTTAATTTTAGGTGCTGTGCTTCCTGTTTTATTTATTTGGATAGCTACTTTTTCAATTTTAGGATTTAAGAGAAAAGGTTTCGCATTTAGAGAGCATGACGTGCTTTACAGAAGCGGAGTTATTGCAACCAATACAATTGTAATTCCTTATAATAGAGTCCAACACGTAGCTTTACATGAAGGATTAATTTCACGTTATTTAGGTTTAGCCAAAGTAGAAATTTTTACCGCTGGCGGAAGTTCGAGCGATCTTGAAATACCTGGAATCGAAAAAGAACAAGCCGAAAATATCAAACAATTACTGATGGGGAAAATTCAAAAACAATTGTAATGAGTACTGATTTTAGTTTGCCTCAAAGGCAATCCGTTGTTGGGATTTGGGTTTTGTTTTTTTATTCACTGCAGCGTTATGCACGCGCTTTTTGGCCTATAATTTTGATTTATGCATTTCGATTTAATCAAGTTAATAAAATTTATTTGTTTCTTGTATTGTTCGCTTTACTTGCTGTGATTGGAATTTTATCTTACTTGAAGTACCTAAATTTTACTTTTGCTTTAGATTCTGAAAATAAAGAATTTATTATTAATGAAGGCATTATTAATAAAACTAAGACTGCAATTCAGCTCAGTAAAATCCAACAAGTAAATATCAATCAATCTTTCATCCAGCGGTTAATAGGTGTTTATGAACTTAATGTGGATACGGCTGGAAGTAATAAGAAAGAAGGAGCTATAAAAGCAATTTCGCATGAATTAGCTTTAGAATTAAAATCGCGTTTATTAGAAAACGATTTTAAAGTGATTGGAAACGATACTGAAACAATGTCATTCGAAGAGACTGATAATAAATTTGTAGACGTTGCTGAACCTTTTCTAAAAATTAGTTTTTTGAGTCTACTGAAAGTTGGAATTACCTCTAATTATGGTCGAAGTATTGCATTGTTGCTGCTGTTTTCCAGTACTATTTATGAGAACTTTTTAAAATTTGGAGATGAGGATAACATTTACAAAGAGCAGTTTGGAAACTACATCGACAAAAATTTAGTACTGCAATCCATACTTGTGTTTCTTTTTTGGCTGATTTTTATTGTTTTGATTGTCAATATATTTAGAACTGTTTTTAAATATTTCAATTATACTATCAATAGACAAAAAGGATCTTTACTACTATCATTCGGTTTGATAAGCACAAAAAGTACTATTTTAAAACCTGAAAAAGTTCAAATAGTAATAAATACAAGAAATTTTTTCCAGAAGAAAATGGGAATATTGGAATTAAAGATAAAACAAGCAACAAACGGTGAAAAAGAACAAAAAGGTTCTGCAATTGATATTCCAGGATGCAGTGAAGCGGAAGGAGAAGCGATTCTAAGTTTGTTATTTAAAAAAATTCCTACCAGAGGTTTGATGTTGACACCCAATTGGCGCAAACTTATTTTTTCAGTATTTCTGACAATAGGATTACCTTTGTTTGCTTTTATCGCAATTGGAACCTATTTAGATTCTTCTATTTTTGAATACGTTTTCATTGTTCCAGTTTATATCGTTTATATTGGATTGATTCAGTATTTCAAATATATAAACAACCGATTATTCATTAATGATGATTTTATCATTAGGCAAAGCGGTGCTTGGGATATTAAAAAAGAAATTATTGAACCAAGCAAAATTCAAGCGGTTTCAACGTCGCAGCTTTTTTGGCATAAAAAATTAAATATAGGATCAATAACTTTGCACACAGCCGGAGGAGATATTGCTTTTCAATTAGGGGATTATATTGTTTTAAAGCAGTATATTAATAAATGGTTGTACGAAATTGAAACTTCCGATAGCAATTGGATGTAATTGTAAAAACCAGAAGAAAAAATTGACCGAAAGGTTAAAAATATAAATAAAAAGAAATGAAACATTGGATTGAAGCAGCTCGATTAAGAACATTACCCTTATCGGTTTCGGGGATAATTGTTGGGAGCATGTACGCGTTGGCAAACCCAACAGAAAATATCTTGACTCCAACAGAAGTTTTTAATTGGCGCCTTTTTGGTTTTGCTATTCTAACTACTTTAGGTTTACAAATATTATCAAACTTTGCAAATGATTACGGCGACGGACTAAAAGGAACAGATAATGAGGATAGAGTAGGTCCAAAACGGGCTATTCAAAGCGGTGTGATTTCTCCAAAAGACATGAAGCGTGCCATAATCATAACTTCAATTTTGACGCTGCTTTCGGCTATTTTATTAATTTACTACGCCTTTGCCGATACAAATATTATATATTCATTATTCTTTTTAGCTCTTGGTATTTTAGCTATTGCTTCAGCAATACGTTATACAGTGGGAAACACTGCTTATGGATATAGGGGATTTGGTGATTTATTTGTCTTTATATTTTTTGGTTTGGTAAGTACTTTAGGAGTCAATTTTTTATATTCAAAACAGTTAGATGCTATATTATTTTTGCCTGCAATCGCGATTGGATTATTGAGTGTTGGCGTTCTAAATTTGAACAATATGCGAGATGAAGCCTCCGATAGAAAGTCTAATAAGAATACGATCGTAGTTAAAATTGGTGGAGCCAAAGCAAAAAAATACCATTATTTCCTCGTCACTTCAGCAATGTTTTTAATCGTTTTGTTTGCACTATTAAGTGATTTTCATTTTGATCAATATCTGTTTTTATTGGCTTATATTCCTTTAACCAAACATTTAGTTACCGTTCGTAAAAATCAAGAGCCAAGATTATTAGATCCTGAATTAAAAAAATTAGCGTTGAGTACGTTTGCACTTTCAATTTTGCTGGCACTCTGCATGATTTACTTTTTTTCAGATGTGATTGTTAATACAATGATGGGCGGACGATAGAGGTTAAAGTATTAATTCTTTCGAAAAATAGAATTTTAGTAATAGAATATTTTTTTTTTAAACATGATTTAAAATGAATCTATTTATTTCTAGTAATGACTGATACAATTTTAAACTGATTAATTTGAAAGTATTTAATAATTAAAAAATTCTTTAAATACAAAATCACAAGAGAGAATCTGCAAATCTGCGGTAAGCTTTTTACTTATTACTAACTTCAATAATAATTAAAATATAAAATTATGAAAATAACATTTTACGGTCACGCGTCATTAGGAATTGAAGTAGGAGGTAAGCACATTTTAGTCGATCCCTATATTTCTGCTAATCCAAAAGCGGCTCACATTGACATAACTAATTTGAAAGCTGATTATATCTTGCTTACTCACGCACACGGCGATCATATTCTTGATGTTGAGACAATAGCTGGAAATACCAATGCAATAATTGTTTCCAATGCTGAAATTGCGGGTTTTTATGCTGCTAAAGACTTTCAAACGCATTCCATGAATCATGGCGGTAGTTGGAATTTTGATTTTGGAAAAGTAAAATATGTGAATGCCATTCACTCTAGTTCGTTCCCTGATGGAAGTTATGGAGGAAATCCTGGTGGTTTTGTAATTGAAAGTGAGCATAAAAATATATACATCGCTGGTGATACGGCGCTAACGATGGATATGAAACTCATTCCTCTACGTACAAAACTTGATCTGGCTATACTGCCAATAGGCGATAATTTTACAATGGATGTTGCCGATGCGATTATCGCCTCTGATTTCTTAGAATGTGATAAAATTCTTGGTTACCACTTTGATACTTTTGAGTACATCGAAATCGATCATGAGGATTCCATTCGTAAATTTTTTAATAAAGGAAAAGATTTAATGTTACTGGAAATAGGGAATTCGATTGAATTATAATTTTTTTTGGAGCTATTCCAGCTATCCGTTTTTATAAAAGGATTTCCACTTCAAACGGTGTTCACTGAATACCAAATAAATGAAATTGTAGTGAAGTAATCTAGGCTATAAATCTCGTTAATCAACAACATGAATTTTAAAAAAGAAATTTTTCTATTATTTGTAGCAATAATATTTCAGTCTGGTTTTGCGCAAAAAGACGGCTACTGGGATAAGACAAGAGCAACCACTGAAGAAATTACAGTTTCAGCTCGAGAAAGAATTATAATAAAAACGCAAGATTTTCCAGAAGGAACTACAGAGGTGGTTTTTAGAATTACACTTTTAGACAAAAACCAGCAAATGGCAAGTAGTTTGGTGTCGGTTTTAAAAGCAATTCCAGATCCCACGGGAATCAGTCAGGGCTCAGCTGGTGCAGTTTTTATTTTATCAAAAATTTCTGGAGATGATAAATGTAAATACGCCGTTTTTTCCAACGAAAACTTAGCTAATGACTATAAAAAAAAGGGAACAACAGCTGCCGCTTGCTTAGTTCAGGATACGCCTGTAAGTAAAGATGCAAAGTTACTTTCAGCGGATAAAGCTCCTTGCATGAAATTAAATGCTGGTAACTTATGGTTTGGTTTTGAAAGCAAGAATTGGATTATGAATCAAAAAGTCGTTCTAGAAGTCGTGCCTTGGGTGGATACTAAATTGAGTCGGGGTTGGACTGCTGCAAACAGAAAATCAATTATTGATCAATGTAAAACATCCAACTTAGCACAGAAAATGAGTAATTCAGATGATTTTTGCGTTTGTATTCTCGAGAAAATCCAATCCAAGTACAGTTTTAAGGAATTTCAAAAATTGTTGGCCATAGAGCGCGCTAAATCGTTTAAAGATTTTGGCGATAGTTGCTTTGGCGAAAGCAATCTTTCAAAAAGCATTTATGATGATTTACGTAAACAAGCTTCCAGTTTGAGTAAAAAAGGAAAACAAGGTGAAGCGATTATAAAGCTAACCATAATAATTAATGATGGTAAAGCAACTGCTTTAGATTATAATGCGATAGGTGAGAATTTTCTTTTAACGAAGCAATATGGAAAAGCAATAAAATTCCTTAAAACAGGCGAGAAGCTAGATGAAACGGAGTTATTGATTAAATTGAATTTAGCTCATGCTTATTTACTGAATGATAATTATGCTTTGGCAAAAGCGATTTATAAAGAATATCAATCTCAAAATGTAACGGATAGTTTGAGTTGGACTCTTAAAATAAAACAAGATTTTGCCCTATTTAAAAAAGTGGGAATTGAGAATAAGGATTTTGAGAGGATTTTGCGGGTTTTAGATTGATGTTTTTTTTAGTCTTTAGTCCTTAGTAATTAGTCCAGAGTTCTTGTCCAGAGTCCTGAGTTCAGAGTCCTTAGTCTATAGTCTTTAGTTTTCGTCCTTGGTATATTTTTTTTGGAAATGAGGTTTAGATTTTATTTAAAACTCTTATACAACTATTTAAAAACCTTTACGATTCCTTTAAAATTTTTATTAATTTTTGCGGTTTAAAAATTATGAAAGCAACTTATCATAAATACATTCTTAATTTCAAGCGTCCGTCTGGTACTTCACGTGGGGTGATGAATACAAAAGAAACCTGGTTTATTATTGTAGAACAAGATGGAAAAAAAGGAATAGGTGAGTGCGGCATCCTTCGCGGATTGAGTATCGATGATCGACTTGATTATGAAGAAAAATTGCAATGGACTTGTTCTAATATTCATCTTGGTAAAGACTTGCTTTGGGAAGCTTTAGCGGAATTCCCATCAATCCAATTTGGAGTTGAAATGGCTTTTCTATCTATAGCGAGTGAGAATCCTTTTTTATTGTTCCCTTCTGAATTTACCAAAGGTGAAAATTCGATGGAAATAAACGGTTTAGTTTGGATGGGAAATGAGGCTTTTATGAAGCAGCAAATTGAGGATAAACTAGCAGAAGGTTTTCGTTGCATTAAACTCAAAATTGGTGCCATCGATTTTGATTTAGAACTGCAATTATTACGATTTATACGCCATCATTTTACTCCAGAACAAGTCGAAATTCGGGTTGATGCTAATGGTGCTTTCAATTCAGATTTAGCTTTAGATAAGTTAAATCAGTTATCTGAATTTCAATTACATAGTATTGAACAACCTATAGCTAAAAACCAAGCTGACACTATGGCAGAATTGTGTAAAGTGAGTCCTTTTCCTATTGCTTTGGATGAGGAATTAATTGGTGTATTTAATCAGGAAGAAAAAGAGAAATTACTGCTTAAAATTAAACCGAAATACATCATTTTAAAGCCAAGTTTTATAGGTGGTTTTAAAGGCACACAGCAGTGGATTTCACTTGCAGAAAAGAATAATATTGGTTGGTGGATCACTTCAGCTTTAGAGAGTAACATTGGGTTAAATGCGATTGCGCAATGGACTTTTTTACAACATAATTTAATGCCTCAAGGTCTAGGAACGGGTGGTCTTTACACCAATAATTTTGACTGTCCATTAACCGTTTCAAAAGGGAAGTTGTGGTATGACCCTGAAGTGAAATGGGATTTTAAATTTGATTTATAATAAAATTATAACATCTATAATCAATTGACTTATGGTTTAGTAATACCATTTTAAAGAACATTAAGGTATTGATTAAGTTTCTTTATTAGACACAAAAAAAGGATAGCTTTTAAACTATCCTCTACAAATTATTATAGTGTACTTAAATATCGTACTAATCTTTTGCGATCTTATGTTCAATGGCTTGCTCTGTTTTATTAGCTACAAAATTTGTAACGAACAACTGTAAAACAGTTCCAAATACTTTTTTAAAAATACCATTTGATGAGCCAAACAAAACCCTTTTTGTTAAAAATCCAGAACCTAATCCAATAAGTTTACTAACAATAGCTCCCTTTATTTCAGATGAAGATGACACTTGATGTAGTGCCGTCTTCATCAAATTGACAGGTTTTAAATGGTCAGCGGTGATATGATATTGATTTTTTAATAAAATCAAATCTTCATTTTGCTTCAACTTTAATAATATAATAACATCTTTTAAAGTCTCTGTCTTGTTGCTCTTTTTCATCTGATTATTTTTTAAGTATTTTCGTTATAATTAAATTACTTATCGGAATTTTAATTAGTTGATCTTTGAATAAGTATAATACTAATCCAAGTAAAAAGTAAAATCCAGACATTACAAAAAAACCATAATAAGCTTTACCTAATTCGTCTCCAATCCATAAAGAAAGAGCAATATTTATTAATAGTATAAAAAATACAAGAACAATAGAAATAACTATTTGAGAAACAATTGACGATAATATATCAGCACCTTTATCAACTGCTTGTAATTTATAAAGTTTTGCGGTTGTTACACCATAATCTTTCGCTTTATCAAAAAGCATTTCTATTGTTGATGTATTATTTTCCATATTCTAATGATTGTTTAATTAACTAATATAATTAGTATTATTAAAGTATGTTACGAATTTCTAAAATCTGACTTAGCATTTTCAACTTTTGCCTTGCCTTCATCCATAAAATTTTCCGCATCATTTTTTACATCTTGATATTTAGATTTTCCTTCAGAAACTAAAGATTCACCTTCTTTCCAAATTTTTTCATATTTATCGCTAATGCTTCCTAACAACACGTCAAGCTTATCTTTTAATTCATCGGCATAGTCATTGCTCTTGTCCATTAACTTTCTTCTAGTTTTATCTCCTTTTTCAGGGGCATAAAGAACTCCTAATAATGCTCCAACAGCTACTCCACCTAAAACTCCCAATATTATTTTATCTGCTTTCATAATTTTTTATTTAATTGTTATTATTGTTAATGTCATTTTTATAAACTTCTACCTGAAATAAGTCGGAATAAGATTGCAATTACTGCAATTACTAATAAGATATGTATGATTGAACCTAGATTGAATGCAAAGAATCCGATTGCCCAAAAAATAACTAAAATTACTGCTATTGTGTATAATAAATTTCCCATTTTAAAATCTTTTAAGTTACTAATTTTTTTTATCTGTTTAGACGCTTCGTCCAGAAATTAATCTAAATAATATTGCTATTACCGCGATTACTAATAATATGTGAATTATTGATCCTACGCTATACGCAAAAAAGCCTATTGCCCAAAACACTACTAAGATTACTGCAATGATGTAAAGTAGATTGCTCATGATTTCTAGTTTTTAGTTTTTAGTAAATTATTATTTAGTTTAGTCTTAAACCGACGTACACGCTTAAAACACTATTTTTAGCATCTGAAGATAAAAACGAATTATCCTTACCAAGTTTTGTTAAACCATAATTGTAACGCACTCCAAAGTTTAAAGCATCTAAATCAACACCAACTCCACCTGCAAACCCAGCATCAAATTTGTTAAAATCATCAGTATCCAATTCATTTTCATAAGATCCAAAATTTGAATCGTTAGACGTTTTTCCATTCACCATATAAGCAGCATAAGGCCCAGCATGAATATTAAAATTATCAGTAAGATTAATTACTAATAGTACTGGAACTTCTATATAATTTGTATTAAATTTTGCTGTTCCTTTTACTATGGCATTGTCATAAACTAATTCAGCACCTTTTGTAGTGTAGCTAATTTCAGGCTGTATAGCGATATTATTAGTAATTGGAAATTTTGCATACAATCCCGCATTAAAACCTGTTAAGACGTTATTGTCATCAACATTATCTGTATAAAGATTAGAAAAGTTTAGGCCACCTTTAAAACCATAAGAAGCTGTTTTTTCTTGAGCCTGAACTCCTGTAAAGGCAGTTAAGCCCATTAAAACTGATGCGTAGATTAAATTTTTTGTTTTTTTCATTTTGTTATATTTAGTGTATTAATTACTTTACAAAGATGATTAATGTTTATAGGGTAATTGTTACAAAACTTTTTGATAATTTTACAATATTCACAGTTGTCATGCTTCAAATTACTACCATATTGTAAATAAGTAATTCAATACCAGTTACTTGATCTGTGAATTTAACGTATGTCAATTAGTTATTTTTGACCGTGAAATTTTTTAGAGATTCACCTAAATCATCCATATCTTTATTATATTCATTTTTAAAATTCTGCCAATCATCACTAACTTCATTTTTATAAGCATTCAATTTATTCTTAATCAATCTGTTTTTCTCTTCTAATTCTTCAATCCTTTTTTCATAAATATTATCCATTGAAGTATTAGTTCTTTTCATTTGTGATTTAAGTTCCGCTATTCTATCTTCATTTTTCCTAATCGTATTATTAGTACTTTCCTTAAACTCTTTCCACTCTTGCTCCGTAGCTGCTTTTCTAGCATTCGACAATTCAGTTTTTGCTTCATTTAATTCGACTCTAGCTTCTTCTACATTTTCTCTAGCTTGTTCTTCTTTATTGGTGGAGTCCTTACATCCAATCAACATTGAACTCACGACTAAAATGGTGAATGCACTATTTAAAATTGAGTTTTTCATAATATTTGGTTTTAAAGTTGAGAATTATTTTTAATAAATTTTGTAAATGAATCTGGAATAAACATTCTATATTTTTCTGTAAAGTAAGTATCAAGTTTAAAATTATTATTCTTTTATAATTGCAAATTAATTTATTGCACTAGAAGTGATAATTGAACCTCTTACTTCAGAATTTATTCAATAAGATATTGAACTTTTTGTATCAAAAATACACATTATATTGATAATCAATATTTTATAAAATTGCTATTTAAGTACACTTTGTTATTTACATAACTTTTAACAATATTTATTTTCTTTAAAGATGATTATAAGTACCATAATCAAATTATCATAATAAGTAGTAGAGAAAAGGCATAATAGTATAGAAATAAATAATTTATTCGTGTTTTATGCCGTACTTAATAAGAATATTTTTTAGCGAATTTACATAGTCTTCTAAAAGTTTATTGGTAATAGCTGGATCATCTACAATAGGAATTGTTAAAGGTAATTCTTCTAAATATTTGATCAACTCCGGATATTCATTTCTTATCATTGTAGTTGTTTCTAAGATTTCCTGATTCAATTCTTTTTCTGTTTTCATTTTATTGTTTTTATGATTAGTACATTTTTACTTGCTTTTATTTAAGAACGCTACTTTTACAATCAACTTTTTAATAATCTCAAGTTGTATTTATCAAACTCGTCTCTATTTAAATATTTTCAAAATAGAATTAATCGCTTCTTTGATTTCTGCATTTTTAAAAAATTTTAGAAATAATATTGCAATTAATTAAAGTTATAATTACATTATTTTATAGCTCTTTCATGATGTGTTGATTGTATTTTTATAATAACTTATTTTTAGAAAAATTGTATTATGAAATAAAGATCACTTTTATAGTGTAAAATAATAGTACAGTATTTTTGTAACTCATTTAGGCGAATGTTCTAAAAGTGTAGATAAATAGAGCCTTCAGCGCACCACTTTATAAATTTTAGTATTCGAAAATTTTTGTTTCTAGAATTATTTGGTTTCCTGGAAATTCTACAAATTCAGTGTCTTCAGCTGTAATAAATACTTTTGTAGGTTTAAAAGAAGTTACTGTTTCAAACTTACCTTCTAATTTAGAAGATACAAATCCTTTTTCGGTTTTTATTTGACCAATATTTTTAATGGTGTTTTCTTCGGTATTAATCCAAATGATATAGACGCTCTTACTTGGCTGCAATCGTTTTGCCTCAGCTAGATTTGTGATTTTAACGTGGATAGAATAATTTTTATTATCATCCATTTTAATACTGACATTACCTTGAGCAGCTGGAACTACGGATGAATTTTCAAAAGGAATATTTTTTCTGCATGACATTAGTAGAAATACTGACAATAATACTACTAATAATAAATTTAATTTTTTATAAATAATAGGTAATGGATTTGTCATAATTTATATTTTTTAACAATTGACTAACAGCAAAATTGACAATTTTAATGAGTAAAGCTGTTATAATAAAAAATTTAAATTTTATAATATTCACATATAGTTAGCAAATTCAAAAATAAAATGTAGCTTTTTTGTGGATTTAAAAGCAAATTTTTAAAAGCCTATTTCTATTGGGCTTCTAATTTAGCTATGCTAAAATTTTTGAGATTTAAAATAGTCGTGTAAGAGGCAAGTAGGAGATCAAAAACTTATTGCGGTAACGATTTTTACAATTTGCAAAATATACTTATGTGATTATGTTAAACTTATAATTTTTGTTAAAAAAAGGGTTACTGTTTCCAGTAACCCCTTACTAACTAAACAAAAACCAAACCAAATTTTTAATTTTAGTTATCAATTCCTATTAAATGTAATCTCAAATAAAAAGTTTACCTGTAAATAACAATTATAAATTATATATTGATTTAATCAATAAAATTAAATTAATTTTTATTGAAAAAAAATCTTTAAATTAGGATGAGACATAACTAAATTAAACATATTATTATTTAATTAGCAAGACCCTAAATACTTTGTGATGAGAACATTCATCTTAAAGAATGTATAAAAATCTATTCTAAATATCTCCTTAATTTCCAAACCATTGTTTCATGGTCTAACATCAAAGATGTTAAGAAATCAGCTGTTCCAGCATCTTTATTTTCTTCTTCACTGGTATCGATATCTTTTCTCAGTTGAATTATAATTGTTTCATGATCAGAAATCAGTTCTTTCATCATTTCTTTTTGCTCAGGATACTCGTTTGGAGATTCTTTTAAAACGGTCAATTCAGCAAATTCTTTCATTGTGCCAATTGTCTTACCACCTAGTTTACCTATTCGTTCCGCAGTTTCATCAATAGCCTTCTCTAATTTTTTATATTGACCTTCAAATAAGAGATGAAGTTCCATAAAACTTTGGCCTGACACATTCCAGTGAAATTTTCTCAATTTTACATATAATGTCATTTGATTAGCTAAAGTTGAACTTAACAACGATATACTGTTTTTTAAATTTTCTTCTGTAATTCCTATTTTAACTTTCATAATATTTATTTTTAAATTTTTATAAGTCCTAATACCTAAATTTTTATGAATACACTTAAATATCAGTTTATTTTCTTTCTTTCAAAGGTCTTACTATTTGAATAGCAAGGTATTATAAAATTTTTGTTATAATTTTCAATATTCGCACTTATTTCATTATTATTCTGATTTATTTTAATAACCTGAAAATATTTGATAACTCAGGTTACTTAACTAATTTTAATTAAATGGTACTGTAAATTAGCTTGACAAACCTTATGATATTAAACACTTTTTTAAATTATTATACTTTTAACCATTCGTGATAATATGGATAGTCAGTATATCCTTTTGCACCAGCGGAGTAAAAAGTATCATCGTCTAAATTTTGGGCCATTGGCCAATCATTTTTAAAACGTTCCACTAAATCAGGATTGTTGATAAAAGGTCGACCAAAAGCAACTAAATCAGTAGCACCACTTTGTAGATCTGATTCCGCGTGATGCTCATCATACCCTCCGGATAGAATCAACGTATTTTTAAAATTGTTTCGGATAACTTTCTTAATCTGTTCAGGAACTTTTGGCGCACCCATCGCAGAATGATCTACTAAATGGATGTAAGCAATATCTATTTTATTTAATTCACTAGATAAGTAGTCATACGTTTCAGCAATTTCAGGATAGTGCGGCATATCGCTTGCAACTCCATAAGGTGATAGTCGAATTCCTATTTTATCTTTTCCAATTGCATGTGCAACTGCTTCCACTGTTTCTAATACAAATTTGCAGCGCTCTTTGATACTTCCTCCGTATTCATCAGTTCTAGTGTTACTAATTGGCGATAAAAACTGCTCCAGTAAATAACCATTTGCCCCATGCAATTCTACACCGTCGAAATTAGCAAACAGCGCATTTTTTGCTGCCGAAATAAATTCCGTTTTTGCATGAATAATGTCTTGTAAGCTCATTTCAGTTGGTATCACATAATCTTGCAATCCTTCTTGATCTGTGTACATTTGCCCAGCTGCTTTAACCTGCGAAGGTGCAAAAATTGTTGCTTCTTTAGGCATATTTAAAGGATGACTTATTCTACCACAGTGCATCAATTGGACAAATATTTTGCCATTATTTTCATGAACGGCATGCGTAGTTTTTTTCCATCCTTCTACTTGTTCAGAGTTAAAAATACCAGGAATTCTGGCATATCCTAAACCATTTGGAGAGGGCGATGTTCCCTCGGTTATAATCAATCCAGCGGTTGAACGTTGCTTATAATATTTAGACATTAAATCATTAGGTATATTGTCAATAGCGCGCGATCGAGTCATTGGCGCCATAACTATACTATTTTTTAGTTCAATATTTCCCAGTTTCTTTGGTGTAAAAAGTTCATTACTTTTCATATTTTTAAAATTTTATTTTATTTTCTATTTATAAAAAAACACATCCTAAACGAGTTATAGAGTAGTTATGCTTACTTTATCGGATAGAAATAATTTGAATAATAGAAAATGATAGCTCAGTCTTTGAGCTACCATCCTAATTATTAAATTTAAAGTGGATCAGAAAGACCGCTGATGCGAATTAATTTCTTATTTACAAATTCTTGAATTCCCAATTCCGAAAGTTCTCTTCCATAACCTGAATTTTTAGTACCACCAAATGGCAAATCGGCCTGTGTCCAAGTAGGATGATTTATAAACACCATTCCGGCATCAATTTGGCTCGCAATATGTTCACCTCGCTTAATGTTTTGAGTAAAAATCGAACAACCCAAACCATAATCAGAATCATTAGCTAATGCAATAGCGGCGGCTTCGTCTTTAACTCTGTAGAAGGAAGCAATAGGTCCAAAAATTTCTTCGTGATAAGCTGGGATTCCTGGTTTGAGGTTGGTTAAAATTGTGGGTTCAACAAAAGCTCCTGGTCTATCTAGACGTTTTCCACCTATCAAAATAGTTGCTCCAGCATCAACTGACCTATTTATTTGATCAATAATGTTTACTGCTGCTTCTTCACTACTCATTGGTCCTAATTCTGTCTTAGAATCCATAGGATCACCGACAACTAAATTTGCCAGTTGGTTTTTAAATTTTTCTAAAAATTCATCAGCAATCGCTTCTACAGCAATAAATCTTTTTGAGGCCACACAGCATTCCCCATTATTGTTTATTCTACCTACAACTGCCCATTCAACTGCTTTTTCTATATCAGCATCTTCAAGAATGATAAATGCATCATTACCACCTAATTCCAACACTGATTTTTTTAAATTTTTTCCCGCCTCAGTTGCGAGCGATGCTCCAGCAGCTTCACTTCCTGTTAATGCTACTCCTTTAATTCTTTTGTCTGATACTAAAGCTGAAGCTCGCTCGCCTGATAGAAATAAATTAGTATAAAGTCCTTTTGGAGCTCCAGCCTCATTAAAAATATCTTCTATTGCGATTGCGCATTGAGGAACCATTGATGCATGTTTCACAAGTACTGTATTGCCAACCATTACATTAGGAGCCGAAAATCTAGCCACTTGATAAAAAGGAAAATTCCATGGTTCTACACCAAAAATAACACCGATGGGACTACTGCGAACATAAGCACTTCCATACTCTGGATCTAGATGTTTATCAGCTAAAAATTCTTCTGCATTTGTGGCATAATAATCAAAAATTGCGGCACTTAGCATTATCTCACCTTCAGCTTGAGCAATTAATTTACCCATTTCTAAAGTTATAGTTTTGGCTAAATGATCTTTTTGTTCTCGCATTAAAGAAGCCACTTTATGTAAAATCTCAGCGCGATCTTTATAAGTGGTGTTTTTCCAAGTCGAATATGTTTCTACTGATTGTGATATTAACATATCTACAGTATCATCAGTCATTTCGTCAAATGTGCGAACAACTTCATTATTAAAAGGATTTATTGTTTGAACTGCCATATTTTTATTATTTAAATGATTAAAAAATTATACTCTATATGATAATTGATACCTTTTCTATCTATTTTTAGACACTAAAAAATCGTGCTCTAAACGTAAAATAGGTAAAGTGAAGAAAGTATTAATAGATATTAAAAAGCGGAGAGTAAAGGTCAGTTATTAAAGTTCAATTAAGTTATAGAATATTTTGCACAACTTGTAACATTCACACATAGAACTTAATCTCTATAAGTAAAGCTTTTAGCTCTCCAACGTTGTCATTCTGACAAAGGAAGAATCTTTACTTATTGCTCTCATTTGATGAAAGCCCTGCTTCGTGGAAATGATAAAAACAAAACTTTATTTAATTATTATCCTTAAATTAATGACATGACATAGAACTGTCAAACCAAAATAAATAAATCTTTATTCTAATTACTCTTATAATTCAGGTGATGAAGAATAAGAATTTAAGGAAATAAATTGATTATATTGTCAAAATGATACAAGTGCTACACTTAAATATTTACCAAATCTATTCTTGAAAGATGACATTCATTCAATTACAACCGATGCACAGTCATTAATTAATTTTTAAAAATGCGGTTATAGTAGAAAATAATAAGAGAATTTATATATCGTTATTTTTCAGAATGTGAGTAGTTTAATTGTTTTATACTTTTACTATTTGAGTAAGTTCTTTTATCTTACTCAAAAGTAGTTGAACATCGAGTGGCTTAGCAACATAATCATTCATTCCCATTTGTTTACATTTTCCGAAGTCAACAGTAGTTACATCAGCGGTAAGAGCAATAATGGGTGTACTTATATTCATCACTTCACGAATATAAGTTGTCGTCTCAAATCCGTTCATAACGGGCATGTGTAAATCCATTAAAATTATGTCATAGGTTTTCTTCTGCAGCATATCTATAGCGATTTTACCATTACTTGCAAGATCGCGCTCACATCCTAAATCATTTAAAATAGTTTTCATTAATAATTGATTCAAGGCATCGTCCTCAACAATTAACACTGTAATCTTTTTTAAATCATTATTTAAAACTTTAATGTCTGTATCTATTTCTATATCAGACGAGGTTTTTTCGAACGGTAAATTAAATATAAAGCTTGTGCCTTGATCTACTTTACTCTTTACACGTATGCTGCCACCTTGAGCATCTACTAAATGTTTTACAATTGCTAAACCTAAACCTGTGCCACCATGTATTCCTGATGATTGATTTGTAGCTTGATGAAAATTTTTGAAAATTAAATCTATATTTTCTGAGGGAATACCTATTCCAGTATCAGTAACAACAAACTCGACTATCACTTTTTTATCGTCTTCAAATAATAAATTTGTACTAAATGTAATTGTGCCTTTAGCTGTAAATTTAATTGCATTGCTTACTAAATTTAGAATTATTTGATTCAATCTTGCTGAATCACCAGATATGATTTCAGGAATATTTCTATCGTAATTAGTAATAAATTTTAAATTTTTATCTTTAACTTTTGTTGCAAATAAATTTAGAATTAACGAAAGTGAAAGTTCAAATTTAAATGGTCTTTTTTTGAAAACCATTTTACCAGCATCAACTTTAGCTAAGTCCAAAATATCATCTATTAACGCAATTAAGGTATCACCACTTACTTTTATTGCATCAAGATATACCAGTTGTTTTTGTGCAAGCTTAGTTCGCAATAAAACTGCCGTAAAGCCAATGATGGCATTCATCGGTGTACGTATTTCATGACTCATATTTGATAAAAATTGCTGTTTAGCTTTAGTGGCACTTTCAGCAACTATTGCAGCTTTTTCTGCTAATAATTTTTCTTTTTCTGCAATTTTAGTGGCATTTTCCGCAACTATTTTGGACTCTAACAATTCGCTTTGAATTCTTTTTTGATCTGTTATATCTCTTGCTACGAATACTAAACCTTTGACATTGCCTTTGTCATCTTTATATACGGAGCCATTTAGTAAAATATCGGTTATCTTGCCATTCTCTTTTTGTAATTGTAGTGGTGTATTGTTTACAAAACCATCTGAAAGAACTTTTTTATAAGCAGCACGTGCTTTTTCTGGCTTTGAAAAATAATCAAAATATAAAGATCCTTTTAATTGCTCTCTTAATAATCCTGTATGTTTAATCATAGCGCGATTCACATTGGTGATCAAACCATCATTATCGACAGTTGTCAAAGGATCAAGACTTGCCTCTATTAGACTCACCGCGTACTTTTCTTTTATATAAAATTGAGAACGTTCTGTGATGTCTTCAATTGCTAAAAGTATAAGTTGTTCGCTACTGGATTTTTGTATGATAAGATGTGCATTTAAAAGCATTGTTTTTTCTCCAATTCCAGTAAGTGTTTGTGTCACTTCGAAATTTTCAAAACCAGTATTATTTTCGATTAATTCATTTAACTCTTCTCGAAGTTGCTTGATGTTCCATTGTTTATTTCCTAACTCAAAAAGTAATTTCCCTTCAGTATCTGACTTCTCTACTATAAACTTTTTATAGTAAGATTTGTTAGCAGACATAACTTTGAAATTTTTGTTCAAAATGAGCATTGGCTCATGTATTGTTGCAATTATTGCTTCTGAATATTCGTATGATTCTATTAATTGCTCATGGCGGGTTTGCAATTCTTGATTAGTGCATATTAGCTCCTCATTTGTGGCTTCTATTTCCTCTTTAGAGGTTTCTAATTCTTCATTTAAAGTTTGAAATTCCTCGTTAGAAGAGACAATCTCCTCGTTAGCCGCTTGCAACTCTTCATAGATAATTTCTTGCGACTCAATTTGCTTGATCATTTCCGCACGAGTTGCATTAAGCTCTGTGGTTAATTTTTTAATTTTTACATCTTTAATATTTCCACTTTGATTTCCATTTAAGTCCAATTCGAAAATTTTCTCGACTTTTTCGTTAGGTTGAAAAACGATAAGAAGTAAAGGTTCTTCACCCTTGTTATTGAGAGGATTCACTTCAAAGGTCATTAATCTTAAAACTGAATCTATCTTAATTTCGATTCCCGATTTAATCACCGGTTGATTAAATTGAATCACAGTGTTAATAGCAGTTCGAAGTTCAAAAGCAAATTCTAGCTTTGCCATTTTTAGAATGTTTAGGCTCGCTTTGCCAGTTGAATGTTCTAAATAAGATGAAACAGGGCCTCTAAACTGCAATATATCCATGTCTTTGTTAACAACGGCACAAGCTGGCATGTAACTGGCCAATAAAATGGTATCAATAGCGGTCTCGATATTCTCTTGATTCATATTCTTATTTTTAATAGTAGTAAAAGTCGCTTTATTGACTTTACTAATACGTGTAAAACGCGGTTTTAGTTCCGGTATTTTTTGAACACCCAGATTGTTTTTTCGTGCATACACTTTAAATTTAGAATCAATTAAAGTAAATAGTTGTGATGTAATGCCTATACTTTCCGCTTTACCTAGCATTAAATATCCTGTTTCACGCAGTGCAAAATGAAGCGATGCAAAAACCTTTTTTTGAGCTGCTGCATCAAAATATATCAGAAGATTACAACAACTTACAAAATCCATTCGGGAGAAGGGAGGATCGCTGAGAATATTGTGGGGTGCAAATATGCACATCTCTCTAATTTCTTTTATAATACAATAAGTGTCTCCTGATTTAGTAAAGAATTGATCTAAGTAATTTTTAGGAATTGATTCAATTTCAGCATGAGAATATTCTCCAGCGCGCGCTATCTTGATTACGTCCTCGCTTAAGTCAGTAGCAAAAATTTGCACTGGAATTTTAAGCTCATTCTGCATTTGCAAATCGGCAATTAACATCGCAAAGGAGTACGCTTCTTGCCCTGTTGAACATGCTGTAACCCAAATACGCATTGGCTCATCACGATTTTTCTTTTTTAAAATAGCTGCAAGAAGGTTTGTTTTTATATAATGAAAAGTTTCTTTTTCTCTAAAAAAGCTAGTTACATTTATGAGTAGATCAGTGTAAAGAATTTCGACTTCGTTATTTTTTTCTAATAAAAGTTTTACATAATCACGAGTGGTGTTTACTCCTGACTGCTTCATTTTATGAATTATTCTTCTTTTAATGGTTGGTAGTTTATAATGACTAAAATCCATTCTTGTTTCTTTAAGCAGTATTTCAAAAATCGAATCTAGATCGTAATTGTCATTAACTAATTCGATTTCTTCGTCTTTAATTTCTACTTTTGAAACTCTAGGAATACCTAATTTACTGAACTGGACTATTTTGGCAGCAATTTTATCTGGGGGTAAAATAAAATCAACAGCTCCAGCTAATATTGCTGATTTGGGCATACTTTCCGCTTGAGCGCTATCATCTTGCGCAAAAGTTATTCCACCAGCATCTTTTATCGCTTTTAACCCTTCCATACCATCACTAGCGTAACCAGAAAGCACAACACCAATTACATTTTCTTTGTGTGTATCCGCTAAAGTGGAAAAGAGTAAATCTATAGATAGTGTAGGACTATTTTTTTTAATCCGTGGCAGTAATTGAATGTGACCATTAACTACTTTGATTACCTTATTAGGTGGAATCACATAAATAGTATTGGGTTCCATTTTTTCCATATTATCAATTTCCTCAACTTTCATTTTAGTGATTTTAGAAAGAATGGAAGTCAATAAACTTTTATGATTAGGACTTAAATGTTGCACATAAATAAACGCCATACCAGTATCTATAGGTAAATTTTTAAGTAAAAGGCTAAATGCCTCTAAACCTCCAGCCGAAGCACCTATAGCCACCACAGTAAAGGAATTTTTATCAACATCTTTTTTAGATACTTCTTTGATAGAGCTACTGTGATTGGATTGTTTCATTATTTATGTGCTTTTTACTATATTCTAAATCATTAAAAACGTAAAGAGTAATATTATTTATGGAGGACAAGTTTATGTATCGTAAAGCTGCAAAATTGAATTACATTCGATCCATATACCAGTTCAATTCTTTCTCCATTTTTTGATATTTGAAAATAGTACTAATAATTTGTTGCAATCTAATGAAAGCAGTTTCACTTTTTACAACATAATCTAAAGCTTTATGATGTATACAATTGACGGCAACATCAATTTTATCCTGCGAAGACAGCATGATAACTGGTATTTTTTTATTGATTTCTTTAATTTTGTCTAGGGTTTCAATGCCATTCATAGCATTAGCTATAATGCCGTCAAGATGATAATCTAATATTATTACATCAGGATTGCCTTTCAAGTTAGCGATACACAATTCTCCAGTAGAAAACGTTTCAACTATAAAATCAGCATTTTCTAAAAATAGTATTTCCAATGATTTTAAGAATAACGCATCATCATCTACTAAAAATAATTTTATTTTATGTTCTTCATTCATTATATGGTAATTTTAATTTTGTCTAATTCTTGCGATAATTCTTCACATGCTTGGATGCATATATGTTCCAATTTTACAACTAATTCTTCTAATTCAGTCGTTTCTTTTTCAGCATTTGCAAGTTCTTGTATTTTCTTGGCTATTATTTCATAATCACGATTTATTCCAACAATTGCAAACGAAGGTAAGATTCTGTGTACTGCAGCACTTACAGAATTCCAATTTTTACTTACTAAATTTTGTTTTATTGCTTGAATAATTATTGGTGTTTGAGTTAAATACAATTGAATCATTTCCATCATTAATTTTGGACTTGATTTGGTTATCTTTTTTAGATATGTTAAGTCAATACAGCTTTCTTTTGCTACAACTTTTTTCTTTTTAGATCTTTTAATTTTTATCTTAATTTTAGGATATGGTTTTTCGATAATTTCGATAATTTTACTAAATAGAATACGCTCATCAACTGGCTTAGCAAGATAATCGTTCATTCCAACCGCTCTACACTTTTCAAGATCAACAGTAGTAACATCAGCGGTTAGTGCGATTATTGGAATTTTTGATTTTAATGTTTTTCGTATATACGTCGTGGCTTCAAATCCATCCATAACTGGCATTTGTAAATCCATTAACACTACATCAAACTTGTTTTCTTGCAATTTTTGTACAGCAATAGCACCGTTTTCGGCGCTGTCATGCTGAAACCCAAAATCATCAAGCAACGTTTTCATTAACAATTGATTCAACGGTATATCTTCAACAATTAATACTTTTATGTTTTTGAATTCGGTTTGTGTTTCAATATGATTATTTTCTTTTTCTGGATTTGTATACGCTTTGTAAAATGGAAGTGTAAAACTAAAAGTAGAACCAAAACCTTCTATGCTTTTAACATTAATTTTTCCGCCTTGAGGTTCTATTAGCTGTTTTACAATGGCTAGTCCTAATCCAGTTCCGCCGTAAAGTCTAGAAGTATGGCTGGACGCTTGCTGAAAATTTTCAAATATAGAATCTAGTCGGTCTTTTGGTATTCCTATTCCTGTATCAGTCACTGCAAAATGAATTATTACTTTTTCCTTATCTTGATCCAGTAACTTAACACTCACAATGATTTTCCCAGACGATGTAAACTTGACAGCATTACTTACTAAGTTTAAAATAATTTGGTGCAAACGCATTGGATCTCCCACCAAAAGTTCTGGAATGTCAGGGTCAAACTCTTTAACTAATTTTAAATTCTTTTCGTGAATCTTGGGTTCGAATAAATGCAACATCGATGAAACCGAGGATCTCAATTTAAAAGCTACTTGTTCAAATGACATTTGACCAGATTCTACTTTTGCCAAATCTAATATGTCATTTATCAGCACAATCATGGCATCTCCACTCATTTTGATTGCCTCGAGATATTCCTTCTGCTTTACTGTTAAGTCCGTTTTTAAAACCACTTTGGTAAAGCCTATAATTGCATTCATTGGCGTGCGAATTTCATGGCTCATGTTAGACAAAAACTGTTGTTTTGCTTGCACCGCATTTTCTGCTGCGACCTTCGCTTCTTCAGCAAGTTCCTTAGCGAATTCAGCAAGATTTTTTGCTTCAATAAGTTCTGATGCAATTCTTTTTTGCTCCGTAATATCTCGTGCTACAAGAACTACGCCTGCTACTTTTCCATCTTCATTTTTATATACCGATCCATTAAATAGAACATCGGTTTGTTTCCCATTTTTATGGATAAGTGTAAGTGGAGCATCATTTATAGATCCCGTGGCAAAGATTTGATGATGAACTTCTTGAGCTTTTTGTTTCTCTTTAAAATAATTACAAAAATCAGAGTTGGTAAGTATTGTTCTTATTAATCCGGTGCTGTTTACAAATGCTTCATTCATATCTGTAATCTTCCCAGCTGTGTTGATTGTTACTAGAGGATCTCGGCTAGCTTCAATTAAACTTAAATTATACTGAGAATCTAGGGTAGCAGTTATGTTTAACTCTTTTAGTTCTTTACTAACCGTTTTCCATTTTTCCTTTTCTTTGCTTCGAGATGCTAATTCTTTATTAACCTTTGCTAATTCAATAGCATGCTTTTCATTTTCGTCAATTTGGACTGCTAATTCATTATTTGCAATTAATAGTTCTGAAGCTTTATTTTCCTTCTCGCGATTTTGAAAAGTTAACTTTTTATTTGCTTCTATAAGTTTTGCAGCTATTTTTTCCCTCTCTTTACTTTCCCGAGTTAATTTTTTATTAACAGCAGCTAATTCCTTTGCTTGTTTTTGTTTCTCTTTATTTTGAAAATCGAGTTCCTTCTTCGCAATGGCTAACGCAGTTGCTTTTTTTTTGTTATCTCTATTTTGAATGGCCACTTTTTTATTGGCAATTTGGAGATCGAGAGCCCACTTTTGTCTATCAATCGTACGAGCCACTACGACCACGCCTTGGACTTTTCCAAGTGGATCTTTGTAAACCGCTCCATTAAATAATACATCAATGAGAGTACCATCTTTATGTTGCAGCGTAAGAGCAAAATCTTCTATTGCATTGTTTTTAAAAACGTAGTTATAAACGTCCCTTGCTTTCTTTTTATCAGTAAAGTAATCAACAAAATGGGAACCATTTAGTTCTTTTCGGCTATAACCCGTTACATTTATTAATGCTTCGTTCATGTCCATTATTTTACCTTCACTATCAATTGTTATTAATGGATCAAGACTAGCTTCTATCAAACTATGTGAATATTGCGCCGCTAATTTGTGAGCAATTGAATCAGTTGCTTCAGTAAAGAAACCATGGGAAACCCCTTCTTCATCTTTATAAATTGAAGCACTATATATTACGTCTTTTAACTTACCATTTTTATGTTTAATTGTAAAAGGATAGTTTTCAATAAAGCCCTTTTCAAAAACATGTTTCCATTCTTTTTTTACTTGCACCTGCTCTACAAAATGATCCGAAAATGAAGTGCCTATAATGGCGTCTCGTTCAATTCCAATATTTTGCACCGATGCTTCATTAATATCCGTAATTTTTCCTTCGGCACTAATAGTAATAAATGATCCTTTAGTGTCCTGAACTGTTTCTTGGGATATAGTACTGTTTTTATCTATCATTAGTCCTTTACATTTCCAATATCTTCGATTGGATTACGTCTTTTGTCTTTTAATTGTTTAAAGTGAGAAGGGGAAAGTCCCGTTACTTTTTTAAATTGACTTGACAAATGCGCGACACTACTATAGTTCATTTTCCAAGCAATTTCAGTAATATTAAGTTCACCGTAAATAATGAGTTCTTTTATACGCTCTGTTTTGTGAGAAATTATAAATTGTTCAATTGTAGTTCCTTGAACTTCTGAAAATAAGTTAGACAAATAGGTGTAATCGTGATTTAACTTTTGACTTAAATGTTCTGAAAAATTAATTTTTAATGGTTCAGTTGAATAATGAACCATTTCAATAATCACATTCTTGATCTTTTCAATCATCATCGATTTCTTGTCATCCATTAGTTCAAGTCCAGAATCTAAAAGTGCTGCTTTTAAAACCTGCCTTTGATCCGTTGTCAAATTCTCCATGATTTCTACCTCACCCAAATTGACAACCATAAAGTGTAGATTGAGTTTTTTTAACTCCTCCTTAACCGCAATTTTACAGCGATTGCTTACCATGTATTTAATGTATAGTTTCAATTAGTATGAGTTTACAGATTATTTTTTAATAAATATACAATATATAAATTTGTTTTAACATTTGTTGAATTTAGGTTAAGATTTATTTTAACAAATATACGGATCAAATAGAATAAAAATACAAGATATATGATGGCAGAAATATAAAACTTTTACTTTAAAATCTTAAAAAAGCTACAAAACACTTATCAATGTTTTTCAAATGTGCGGTCAGATTGTAATTTTGTTAATTAGCTAATTTTGTGATCGTTATTTTTTTGTATTTAATGATGAGAAATAGTACAGGAAATTTTAAAATAAAGTGCTAATAAACTTTTAAAATAGGTATTTATGAAAGATTAACTAAATTATTACTTTATTTTTAAATATTAAAATCACCAAATTAGTTTTTAAAAGGTAGATGCTAAATTCATAATGGTTTTAGAAGTTTTTTAAAAAAGTTTTGTCTAAAAGTAAGATTATAAAAATTCAATTGAATTATAAAAAACATTGAAATAAATACCTGCAATGTAGCCAAAATTATATTCTAATTTATTAAATATATATTATAGATAATAATTTATATAATAACAAAAACTTATTAAAATTTAATTGTATTACAAATACTCATTTGTCGCTGGTATTTGAAAGCTAATATTCTTATTACCAAATGTTTTCATTAAATAGTTATTGATTGTATTTTTAATCTAATTCGAGGTTGTTTACCCAATCCATTGAATTTATAGAGGAGACTTTATTTTCATTATTCATGACAACTCTTAATTCTTTATTAGCCACTTTTTTAGAGTAAGAGGCTTTGTATCTAAAAATTGTAGATTGATCAATGTTGTTTTTATAGGTCTCTATCAATTCTAAATCAATAAAAGTTCCATAATATTGTCGAAATCGAGTGCAGGTTTTAGATAATTTGGATTCAGTTGTGTTTCGAATTACAGATGCAGTTGCTTCGGCAGTTGTAAAAGGTTTAAATTTTGATGTATTACATGTCATTAAAACTCTCGTGCCTAATTCATAAGCTTTTGTTTTTTGGATCGTACTAATAGTATTGATTGCTATTTTTTCAATTTTCGCTACTTCAACTTCAACTTCATTAGCCGTTGCTACGCTATTTTTTGTTTTACATCCAATGAGTAATAATAAACTTAAAACGATAATTGTCTTTTTCATAATTTATTTAATTTTGAGTAACACATTTGGATCTGGACAGTTTTTTAAATAAAACTCTTGATCTTTTTTACTACATACACCAGGGTAATCACCAAACAAAGTGGGAATTTCTTTTATAATTTGGAAATGTAAATGTGGTGAATAGTCTCCGTTTACACTAGCATCGCCAAGTGAGGCTATTTGTTCTGCTTTTTTCACTGCCGTTCCTACTTTTATTGCGGCAATGCTTTCTAATGATAAATGACCATAAAGTGTATAAAATATATGATCTTGAATTCTATGTTCTAAAATAATAGTTGGACCATAATCACCAACTCCTAGATTATTATTGTAACTATGAATAAAACCATCAATTGCTGCTAAGACTGGCGTTCCTGCTTTGATCCATAAATCTAAACCAATATGAATATTGCGTTCATCAGATCCCGAATCATTAAAAATAGTACTTCGCTTATATAAATTTCTTACCTCATTATAACCACCGTAAGCAACTTTAGCATCATTTTGTTTTAAATAATTTTCAATATAATTTTCGAAATCAGATGCATTGTCAATTTTGAGATTTTTTAAATCCTGATTTGTGTCTGATAAGTCCAAACTGATGTATCGTTTATAGTCTATTGCTGCATCGAGTACTTTCACATCTTCAATCTCGTTTAAAATTGTTTCTAATAATTTCATTTTTTTATATTTTTTTAAAAAATAAATATAAAGTAAATATGTCTATATAAAAATTCCAAAGTAGTATTATAACTTTTATTTTAGACTACCTTAGCTGGTGACACTACCAAATTTTAATACCGATTTTAAATTTCTTGTTCAATTTCTGATATTTTTTCTACCTGTTGCGAAATATTTATAAATTGTAACACTGCCCAAGCCAAAGCTATAAATGCACCAAAGAAAATAAAAGTGTTATTCCAGTCAAAATTATCTTTTATTGGACCTATTAAAAATGCTCCAGCAATTGATCCTACCGCACCCATAGTCATAAATATTGTAAATTGACTTGCCGATATATTTTTAGAGCAGCACTGCATAGCTATAGCAAACACACCAATTTTAGCAAAAGCATTGATAAGTCTATAAACAATAATAAAACCATTCAGCATTTCACTATCCTGCCAGTATTTTGTTCCATAATTTAGAGCCACCACAAGCATTATGATCAGAAAAAAATAAATATTGATCATTAGTTTCTTTCCAAATTTTTCTATTAAATAACCACCTGCTAACATTCCCATAATTCCACCTATTAAGTCAGCAGTGGCAAATGATTGTGAGTAATGTAAATTAGTCCATCCAGTAATTTTTACTGCAAAAATAGGAAGCAAATGTTCAAAAAAGTTGTAAGCTCCTTGTGTAATAAATAATAGAATAACCACTAGTAATGAATTTTTCAATCTAAAGACTTTATACAAGGCTTTCAATATTATTTTCCAATCAGATATTTGCAAATCTTTAGAAATTTCAGAGGCTTTACCAGCAGTAAACGGAAATATTTTTTCGCCTTTTTGCTCTCTCAATACTATGGGAACAATGGTAATAACAGCCACTAGACAAAACAAGGTTAACATTGATGCTTCAAAACTATATTCATTTAAAATCCAACTGCATAATACTAATGATAACGAACTACCCACCATCCTAGAACCTTGCATATATCCATTGGCACGTGCTTGCTGCTCTGGAGGCACCACATCTACAGCCATTGCGTCTCCAGCAGCATCTTGCATGGCTCCAAATGTGGATACTAAAAAAGCAGCAAGCATAAATGTGTTTAAATTATTCAAAGGATCGGGTACAAATGCAAATCCTATTATACTCAACATTAGACCCAAATGACTGATCAAAACCCAAGGTCTCTTTCTTCCCATTGGCAAATAGGTGTATCTATCCATTAATGGTGCAATAATAAATTTGAATGTCCACGGTAGAGAACAAGCAACAGCAAAACTTCCAATTTCACCTGGAGATTTTCCTTGCATGGCCATCCATGCCGGTATGCCCACAAACAGCATTCCTTGTGCAAGGCCTTCAGCAAAATATAAAGCAGAAAAATTGAAATATCGTAAGAACGCACTCTCAGATAGCGTAGGAAAATTAATTAATTTTTGCATAGAAAGAATTGAAATTTTGATTAAAGTGCGTCGTACTATTTGGAAAAAATAGTCACTTCTGTAAATTGGTTAGGAACTGGTTTAGGTACATTTGGGTTTGTATTAATTTCCTGTTGAGGATAAATAAAGCGCTGTGGTTTGGCTGTTCCTGTTGTTAAATTAATAGGCAATTGAACAATGGGTAGCGCATAAGCTAAACGACGGTAATCATTAAATGCTTCATATTGCATCAGTAGAATTATGTATCGTTGACTAATTATTTCGTATAATAATGCTGTTTGCTCCGTTTGTAAATTAGTGGGATTTGCTAAACCAGCAAAAGCAAAATCTGCTGTAACATAAGCATCATATTTTCTATTTAATGCTGAAAAAGTTTTTCCATTTAAATATCCTGTTGCTAGAATAGTTCTCACCTTATTTAAAGCAATCAACGCATCAGCGAGATTTCCAAGCCTAGCTTGTGCTTCAGCAGTAATTAATTGATTTTCATAAAACGTAATCACTGGATGAGATGCATCCGCTGTAAAGGCTCCATCAGTAGTATTTGGGTCTAGATTATTAGGTGCTGTAATTCCCACCTTAATATAATGATTGTATAATGCCGTTTCATTTGTTTTAGAATTAAATGAATTGATACGGCTCTGCATCAATGTTCTTAGATAGCTTCCTTCAAAACCAGTATCACCAGCACGACTTATTCTAAAAAAATCATAGTTTTGATTGGTATTTTGACCTTGGCTAGTTCCATGCGGAATTAATGCATCTCCTGCTGTATTTTGAATTCCAAGATTTGCACTTACTATAGCTTGCGGATAATTTTTAGTATGTAGATACAACCTAGCTTTTAATGTGTGTGCTAATGCTTTCCATTTAGTAACATTACCTTGAAAAATAAAGTCGTTTGCACCAAATGCTAATCCTGACAGTTCCGATAGATTTATAATTGCTTTATCTAATGTTATTTGTAAAGCGGCGTAAACGTCCATTTGTTTATCAAAAATAGGAGTGGGGAACTGTTCTCTGTCAAAGGCTTGACTATAAGGAACGTCACCATATAACGCCGTAGCTTTTGCTATTACAAGCGCTTCTAATACTTGTCCAACGCCTTTTGTCCATTGATCTCCTAGAACATCTGCTTTTATTTGTATCAGTCTTGCTTGGTTTCCTACAGGATATAAATTGTTCCAATTAAAGTTTTGCGTAGATACAATATATTGTCCATAACCTAAATGTGCTCTAGATAAACCAGTCAGTTCGCCAGCCCACATAGAGGCGATTCGCACATCGGTATCTTCGTGAATAAATGCTACACCTAGCATTGTGCCTGACAATAAAGTTTTCACATCAACATCAGTTACTGCATTGGGATTATTTTGAATATTGTTATCATCAAACGCATTAGAACAACCACTAAATAGCGTTAATAAAACAAGATTCATTGATATTATATAGATGGTAAATTTTTTCATTTTTTATGTTATAAAATTAATATTTGACAAGAACTGTAAATAATAAAGATTTTGTGCTTGGGTTTGTAAACCAATCTTGACCTCTTGAAAGTCCTGCACCAGTAACATTAGATTCAGGATCGATACCACTGTATTTAGTCCATAGCACCAGATTTCTTCCTGTTAATGCAAAGTCTATTCTTGATAATTGGTTGTTTTTAAAAAATTTGATGTTTTTTAAAGAATACGATAGGGTAACCTCTCTAAGTCTTGAAGCACTTCCATCCTCTGTAAATTGTTTATAAGAAGCTGTATTCGATGCTGAACCTCTTCCTTGATACCAAGCTTGATTCAATGCTACGGCTCCAGCGCCAAAATCTTTAATTTCTCCTTGAAAGGCAGTTCCTGCGGCAATCGTTTTTCCGTTTACATCTTTAATTCCTCCAGAAGGTGCTATTGCAGTATTGCCAACATCGCCATGTGTTCCAAAAGCGTATAAAGAACCGCGTGTTCCATTAAAAATATCGTTTCCTTGAACCATATCAAATAATAAAAAAAGAGAAAGATTTTTATAAGAAAAAGTATTTCCAATGCCTCCACGCCATTCTGGATTAGGATCTCCAATAACTTCAACAGCAGTTCCTCCTTGAGGAAAACCATTAGCATCTAAAAGGTAAGCACCATCAGTATTTTTTAAGAAGTCAGTAGATAAAAACACACCAAAAGGTTGACCAACAACTAAAGAAGCATTTGCTAAAAAACTATCGGGTAACGTATAAGAATTTGCACCAGCTAAAGAAATCACTTTATTTTTATTTTTAGAAAAATTAGCTGAAATGTTCCATTTAAAATTTTCTCTTTTCAAAATATCCAACTCAAAGTCTAATTCAATTCCTTTGTTTTCTAACTCAGCGGCATTACTATTATAGGTTGTAAAACCAGTTGAAGAGGGTAAACTGATGGGTAAAATAACATCCTTTGTAGTATTGAAATAAGCAGTTCCTGACAAACTTAAACGATTTTTGAAGAATCGAAAATCTACACCAACTTCTGTTTCAGTTTTGATTTCAGGTCTTAATGAATCATTGCCAGCGGTTGTACTTTGAACATATCCACCGGTGTAAATAGCGCTAATACCTGACAATCCACTCGAGAAACCATCCATATAAGTTGCAGCACTAAAATTATTAAAATTCTGGTACGGTTGCGGTTGTATACCTACTTGTCCCCAAGTTAATCTTAGTTTACCAAAATTAATAACTTCCTGCTCATTGAAAAAATCTAGTTTACTAAACTGCCAAGCTAAGGCTGCAGAAGGAAAGAAAAAATTATTTTTGGTTTTAGAACCAAAAGTCGATGCCGCTTCATTTCTACCAGTCAAAGTTAAATACAACATATCGTACGCTTCTAGATCAGCTTGAGCGTAAAATCCATAAGTAATGTTTAGTGAGTTAAAATTGCTTGCAGATAAATTAGTGCTTATGGCATTAGTAAGAATATCAGGTGCATTTGGAATTATAAAATTAGTAATACTTCCGGACAAACTTTCTTTTCGTCTAGTGTTATAATTAAATCCAACTAATAGGGAAGCATCAAAATCAGCACTGATCGTTTTTTTAGCAATTGCAAATAAATCGGTATTAAATTGTTTCTCTTGTACCCAATTTTTAGATAGAAAACCTTTCGGAAAATTAGCAGAATTGCGAGCAAAACGTTCTAGTCTATTGTCGTTATAATTGTCAATTCCCATTCTTGCGGTTGTCGTTAACCATTCTGCCGGTGTCGCGTCTAATTGTAAGCTACCTATAATACGGTCAACCTCACTTGAATTATAATTGTTTACTATATTCCAGTTTGGATTAGCATAAATTGTATTTAAATCTTTTCCTAATGGATTGCGATATGACACATGTGCATTTGGAAATGTTTGACCACTAACATCAGTATAAACTCCACTATAAAAGTCATTATTAAAATCAGCTGGCGTACGTAAGCTGCTCAGGAAAATTCCATCTACGTTGTCACCCTCTTGTACTCTATTAGAATTTATTTTAGTGTACCCTATATTTGCAGTAGCAATAAACCAATTAGTCAATTTATTGGTTACATTAAGTCGCACCGTGTTGCGCTCATAATCACTTGCACTTTTTACAACTCCATCCTGATTAAGATTTCCAAAACTTAGTGCAAAAGTTGATCTTTCGTTTCCGCCGCTGATATTAAAAGAATTATCAACAAAATGACCAGTTTGGAAAGCATCTTTTGAATGATTGTAAGTAGAAGTGTCTCTTTTTCCACCATGAGGATTAGCCGCATTTCCAGCAGCAACGGCATATCTAATCAATCCGTTATCCAGTGTAACATAACCTTGATAACCTAGGGCAGTTGGATTTGTAATAGATTCATCCTCGCCACCTAATCGATCTGAAATAAGATCTCCAAAACTGGAGCGATTACTTTGATTGTATATCCCGTCCGAGCCCTGGCCGTAACGTGTTTGAAGTGGATGCGTTTTATTGACACGGTCAAATGACACGGTAGATTTAATAGCGATATCTATCTTACCCTTAGAATTTTTACCTTTTTTAGTAGTAATTACAATGACACCATTTGCGGCCCTTGATCCCCAAACTGCAGCTGCAGAAGCACCTTTTAATACTTCAACGCGCTCAATATCATCAGGATTAATGTCATTTATTCTGGATTGTTGAATGATTCCATTACTTCTTGCGGCGCCAATCTTTTCGCTGGCGTTGCTAACTGGAATTCCATCAACTATAAATAGGGGTTGGGCATTTCCATTAATAGTATTTTGTCCCCTTATTTGAATATACGATCCTGCTCCTGGGTCACCACCGCTTCTAGAAACTACTACTCCAGAAACTTTACCACTTAAACCATTTAAAACACCAGTTTCACCTGATTTTGCAATAGTATTTCCCTTTACCGTTGTGACTGATGACGCAAACTTATCTCTCTCTCCTTTTACACCTAAAGCAGTTATGACGATGTTATCAAGTTCAATGCTATCTTCGTTAAGTACTACATTGATAACTGATCGATTGTTAATTTTTTCTTTAACAGTTATCATTCCAATATAAGAAAAAAACAATGTACTGGAGGATTGCGGAACATTTAAAATATAATTTCCTAAAGCATCAGTTTGAGTACTGACAGCGCTTCCTGCAAGGATAACTGTCACTCCTTGCGCACTCGTTTTATTTGAGAAAGTAACTGTTCCAGTGATTTGTTTATTTTGTCCGTAAATTAATTGACCACTTATTAAAAAAGTTAATACAGTAAGCGAAAGTATTTTTTGCATCATAAAAATTATTTTAAAATTAAAATGTAGTATTGTAATATGTTTTTAAAACGGTGTAAAAACTTATAAATTATTACGGAAATTACAATCTTATTACTATATCTCGTAAAACATTATCATAAAAAAAAGATTTTTCTGATGAAAATTTAGGTTTCAATTATATAATATTGTGAATTTATATTTTATATCGTATTTCTAACTTATACAATTCATAAAGTTTTGTATATAATTCATAGGTTCAGACATGATTTCTTAAGCTGCAAATAATTTTTGGCTCTTCGCCTAAATTAGTGGAATTATAAATTTTGAGGTTATTATCATCTTATATACTTGTAACTCAATAAGTGGGTTCTATGAAAATTATTGATAATTTATCAGGATAAAATCTTAAGCTGTCGTCGTAACAAAACTAAATTGTATTTATACTATTTCTTTTTAAAAACAGAAACTAATTATATTAATGGAAACTATTTACCTATTGAGACATTAATAGCTCGATTCAATATGAACAAACCAACGATAGCGGATAGGGCAGAAGCTATTATAATACTTAATTTAGCTCCGTTTAATACTGCCCCATCAAAAGCTGCACTTGCCACGACAATTGACATCGTAAAACCAACACCGGCTAAGCATGCCGCTCCAATTAGCTGAGGCCAACTAATTTCATTTGATAAAGTAGCTAAATTAAATTTAGATGCTAACCAACAGAATCCCACAATACCGAGTGGTTTGCCTATACACAAACCTAATATTATACCCAGATTAACTGGCGTAATTACATTAAATTGTACTCCCAATAATACTATTCCGGTATTAAAAAAAGCAAATAAAGGTAATATTAGATAGTTGACTCCTTTTTCTAGAGAATGCTCTAAATCTTCTCCGGGACCAGTCAATCTATTTATAGCTTTATTGATAGATTGTAAAGAACTGTGCCTAATACTTTCTTGACTATTGTCTGCATCTTTAATATTTACTATTTCTTGCTTAAATATCACGCTAGCCTGAGCTGCAATACCTATTAGATTTCCTTTTCTTCTGGAGGGAATTGATATCGCAGTAATAACGCCAGCAAGGGTTGCGTGCAGTCCGCTTTGATAAATAAAGAACCAAAGAAAAACGCCTAAAACAATATAGATGCTGTTAGAATATACTTTGTAATAATTAAGAATTCCCATTATACCAACAATGACGAGTGCTGCCACAAATGCATTAATATGAAATCCGTCTCCATAAAATAACGCAATAACAATAATAGCACCTAAGTCATCAGAAATGGCTAATGCAGAGATAAAAGTCTTTAACGCCATGGGCACTTTGCTTCCTAGCATCGACATAAATCCTAATGTGAACGCAATATCAGTAGCCATTGGAACTCCCCAGCCGTGAGCATTCTCATCGTTGTAGTTGATCAACAAATACAATAATGCTGGAATAATCATACCGCCAAGGGCTCCAATAACAGGCATGGTCGCCTTTTTTCTACTTGATAATTCTCCAAAAATTATTTCTCTTTTTATCTCTAATCCTATTAATAAAAAGAAAATTGCCATTAATCCATCATTAATCCAGGTTTCTATTGGCAAAAGGAAGTTATATTCACCTGCAGAAAAGCCAAATTTAAAATCACGCAAAAATTCGTATTCTTCACTAAAACCTATATTTGCAAAAATTAGGGCGACTATTGCAGCAACCAATAGCACCAACGCAGCCGATACTCCCCAATTTACAAAATTTTCCATGGCTTGCGCAACAGGTCTGTTTTTAATACGTTCAATATATTCTATAAGCGCGTGTTCGTCCCAAGCGCCATTATACAGAACACCGTTTACGGTAACTGCTGGCACTAACTTTACTTGATTTTTTTCAGCAAGATTTATATTGTTTTTTAACTCTTTGGTAATTTCTAACGAATCATATTTTTGTTTGAATTTTTGAATATCAATACCAAGACTTTCAGCCATATTATGAATAATGTCCAAAGTATAATCACCTTCATGATCCAATAGTAATAAATCCATTTCATTGAGTTTTCCAAATGATTTAGCCGTCAAAACCGCCCTTGTTGTTACCTGGAATTCAGCGTTATTTACGGTATTCGAAAAATATTGAAATTTCATATTAATCGTATCTCCATAATGTTTGACAACGTTATCTAGTATGTGGCGACCATTTCGACCAATTTTCTTAGTATAGTCGACAAATATGAGTAATTCTATTTGGATATCTTTATGCATCAATAATTGTTTAAAAGATTTATTGCATTACAATTTAATAATGAGTTTTGAATGCAGGAATGCAGGAATTGGTGATGAAATGTGTAAAGTAGTTCAAGTCATGTTCTTTATCATTATTTAAATATTCACTTATTATTTTTATTTGTATCGTTTGTTTCAATTTGTTAATTTATAAAGCTCATGTTTACGCTGCCTTGATACATAAAGTATTTATTTTTAAAAAGATGTTTGATATATTTTTAATCCAATTTAGAAATCTCTATTATTTCTGCCGTTGTGCCACTAATTTTTAATTAAGCTAGTCAAAGAGCCTTTTTATCTGTTATTCTAAAATGACAATTTAAGGTATAATTAAGACGTTAAGATCTGTAAATTATTGATAATTATGTAATTATCATAATTAAATTTTTTTTAATTCTTGTTTTTTTATTTTCTCCACATCTTTTGCTAAATCTTTAATCCTCAAATTTTGTAAAATAATTGCATTTATAATGATAGTATGTTAACCTAGCATGACATGGCTTGGCTTGATATAATCGCCGTAAACACGTATTTAACAATTTATTAAACAAAGATTTTAATTAGTATTTATAAAAATTTATAGATATTATTTTTCTTATAATTAAGATAGGATGGATAAAAATTATTGTAATCCCTGCTCTACAATCATGATCTAATTCTTTAAAAAGAACTATGTTTCTGCAATCACTAGAATAATGTGATAACCAATAATTCTTAAATCTTCAATGATAAAAGCATTCATATCACTTACATCTTCGTCATTTTCATAGATTCATTGCAATCTTTTACCCATTCTTTCTTAAACGTGTATTTTAATCTTTTGAGATGTTTTTAATCTCTAAAAAAATATAAATAGCTGTACTTTTACATTGAAGCCTTTATCATCAAACCTGTAATTCTTTATTTTAGTTTATACTTTGACGATCATTTTTCCTTTGTTTTTTCCTTGAAATAAATCGATAAAAGCATTGGGTATTTCATCAAAACCATCTACAATAGTTTCTACATAGTACAGTTTGTCTTGCTGTAACCATTCTGCTAATTGCTTAATTCCTTCGGAATGTTTGTCTGCATAATTGGAAATCACGAAACCTTGCATAGAAGAACTTGTCTTGATTAAGAATGGTTGTACACTAATACTTTTTGGAAGTTCTGTACTATTGTAAACGGAAATAGCACCGCAGTTTACTGTTCTTGAGAACTTGTTGATATTAAAAAGTACGGCCTCAGAGATTTCGCCTCCCACATTGTCAAAATAAATATCTACGCCTTCGGGACAAGAATTAGCGATTGCTTCCTTCATGTTTTGTGTCGTATTATAATTGATTGCTTCATCAAAACCGAATTCAGATTTGAGCATTTCCACTTTTTCATCCGTTCCGGCAATTCCAACTACTCTTAAACCAAGTATTTTCCCTATTTGACCCACAACACTTCCTACAGCTCCTGCTGCACCTGATACAAGTAGTGTTTCTCCTTTTTTAGGTTTTCCTATTTCAGTAAGTCCCAAATAGGCGGTAAGCCCTGTCATTCCTAAAACGCCAAGATATGCCGAAAGAGGTGCTTTCTTTGGATCTACAATTAGAAGTTCATCGGTTTTTATTATTTGAGTTTCTTTCCATTCCAACATACCAGATACGTGATCGCCTGCGCTAAATTTACTGTTCTTTGATGCTAAAACTTCAGCAATAACCCCAGACATTATTGGTTTATTGAGCTCAAATGGTTTGACGTAAGACTTGGCATCGCTCATTCTGCCCCTTAAATAAGGATCGACAGAAATATATTTGGAACTTAATAAAACTTCTCCTTCTTGTAACTCGGGTATGGGAGAAGTGGTAAAATCAAAATCAGTCAGCTCAGGTATTCCTTTTGGTCTGTTTTTTAAATTAATTGTTCTTGTTGTGTTCATAGTTTATTTATTTATTATGTTAATTTTTTATTTTAAAAAGTTAATGTTTTTTACGAAAGATTTGGATAATTGCCAAAGCCGAAATTAATAGGACACTAAAAATAGAATTATTACCATCATTCACAGTAATCTCTATTATGACTTATCGATACTCATTTATTAATGTTGCTAGGTTTCATAGCACCACATTTTTATATCGTATAAATACTTACAATTTAGTTTTAGCAATGACAAGCGCGCTACTAATAAGTTAAAATATATATTCTAATTTTCGTGTTACCTGAACTTTGCAATAAAATATTTTAATAATTCTCCTTTACTAATCGTCTCAACTTATTTTATCTCCATCCACCACCAAGTGCTTCATACAAATTTACGATCGAGTTTAATTGTTGCAGTTTGCTATCTATACTATTTAGCTCTGCACTTAATGCACTTCTCCTTGCTGTTAACAAATCTAAATAGTTGGCATAGCCATTTTTGAGCAACTCTTCTGAATTGGCTTCGGCGGCACGTAAGGCTTCAACTTCAATCTTTCTAAACTCGAACTTTTTAGTTTCAGACTCATAAGAAAATAATGCGTTAGAGACTTCGCTTCCTGCAACTAACAATGTTTTTTTAAATAGAAGTAGGGATTGTTCTTGTTGTGCCAAAGTAACTTCTTTTTGTGTTTTTAATCTTCTTTGATTAAAAAGTGGCTGTGTTAAACTACCAATAATATTTGCAAATAAAGAGTTTACATTTAACAAATTATCTAATTCTAAACTCTGCAAACCTCCAGATGCTGTTATTGTTAACGACGGATAAAAGTTACTTTTTGCCACGTTAGTCAGTTCAAATGATTGAATTAAGCCATACTCTGCTGCCATAACATCAGGTCTATTGCTAAGCAATCTTGCTGGTACACCAAATGTGATCTCTTGTTCTATTTTTTGAATATCTAATCGACTTCTTTCAAAACGCTGTGGTGCTTTACCTAATAAAATACTCAACGTGTTTTCTATTTTAAAAATAGCGATTTCAATATCTACTTGTAAAGCTTTAGCATTATTGTATTGTGCAATATTTTGGTCTACAGCAACTTGCGTTACTTGACCTGCATTTTTTAGTGCTTTAATGGTTTCTACGCTACCTTCTCTGGTGGTAATGGTTTTTTTAGTAACTTCTAATTGGGCGTCTAATGCCAATAAATTATAATAGGTTCTCACAATATTAGAAATTAATTGTGTTTTTACAGCATGGTGTCCAGCGACACTTTGCAAGTAAGCGGCCCGTGTTGCCCTTTTATTACTTCTTATTTTCCCCCAAATGTCCGCTTCCCAAGATAGATTTCCAGTAATATCATATTGATCTACTGCTCCGTTAAATAATGATCCAAATTGACTATTTTTGGATAGTTCTTGATGTGAAGCATTTACCTCAAGACCAATTAAGGGTAAATAACCTGCTTTTCCTTGATTGGCATAAGCTTGTGCTGCTATCATTTGCTGAATTGCAATTCGAATATCCATATTATTTTCCAAGCCTTCTTCTATGTAACGTTGAAGAAATTGGTCAGTGAACAATATTTTCCATGATATATCTGCAATAGACACGCTATCTGTTGACAAATTATCTGTTCTAAACAAGTTTTCTGTGTTTACTAACTCTGGTCTTTTATAATCTTTAGCTACAAAACAACTTTGAAAGGGTAACGAGATCAATAAAATGAAAATAGCTCTGCTAAAAAATTTATATTTATTTGTAGATTTCATAATTTTTATTCTTCAATAGTTGTTGTTGCGGGTTTACTTGACACTTTTTCCTGTAACCACTGAAATAAGATAAATAATATAGGTATTAGAAAAACGCCTAAAAGTGTTCCTACAAGCATTCCTCCTGCTGCTCCTGTACCAATGGAGTTATTCCCTGCTGCACCAACACCTGAAGCAAATACTAATGGCATTAATCCTAAAATAAAGGCAAACGAAGTCATTAAAATTGGGCGTAAACGTGCTTTTGCTCCGTTTATAGCAGCTTCTACAATGCTTTCTCCATTTTTACGTCTTTGTAGCGCAAACTCCACTATTAAAATCGCATTTTTAGCGAGTAATCCGATAAGCATAATTAAGGCAATTTGGAAATAAATATTGTTTTCCAATCCTAATAATTTTGTGCTTAAATAAGCTCCAAAAACTCCTAATGGTAGTGATAATACCACTGCAAATGGCAATAAGTAACTTTCATATTGCGCACTTAGTAAAAAGTAAATAAATAGAATACTTAAGATAAAGATAAACGTTGTTTGGTTTCCTGCATTTACTTCTTCACGCGTCAAACCTGAATAAGCGATTGTATAGTTAGTTGGTAGATTTTTAGCCTCTTCTTCAATAACTCTAATAGCATCACCAGTACTAAATCCTGAGTTTGTGGCTCCTGTAATTGTTGTTGAATTAAATAAATTAAATCGTGTTACAGCTTGTGGACCATACACGCGCTCAAGACTTACAAACTGTGTAATAGGTGCCATTTCTCCTGATGCTGTTCTAACATACATGCTGTTTAAATCATCAACATCGGCTCTGTCTTCTGGTAATGATTGAATATAAACTCTGAATTGTTTACCGAATCTTGAAAAATCTGATGCATAAACTCCTCCAATATAGCCTTGCAGTGTTGAGAAAATACTATTGATGGGTACACCTTTTTCTTTTGCTAATGGCACATTTATTTGCATTTCATATTGAGGATACTTCGTATTAAAAGAGGATTGTGCATATTGAATTTCTGGATGCTTTGTTAATGCCGCGCTAAACTCTTGATTCGCTTTATCTAAAGCTGTAAATTCGCCTCCAAGCTTATCTAATAAATTCACCTCGAAACCAGCAGAATTCCCAAATCCTCTAATACTTGGTGGTGCAAAGAAAATAATATTTGCTTCTGGAATGGTTGAAGCAATTCCAAATAGTTTACCAATAATCGCTTCTGACGATAATGATGTATCATCGCGGTCACCCCAATCTTCAAGTTTTAAAAATCCTATTGCATAGTTGCTGCCAGCGCCACTAATTAAACTCCTCCCTTTTACAAAAGATACACCCACAACTCCTGCCACTTTGCTCGTTTTTGTAAATAGATTTTTAGTTACGGCATCTGTTCTATCTAAAGAAGCTCCTGGAGGCAATTCTATATTGGCAAATATAATTCCTCTATCTTCATTAGGAACAAAACCAGTAGGCGTCGTTTTTGAAGCCCAGAAAATCCCTAGTAAAACCAATACTAATAATACTGCGGATATCCATTTTTTTTTATATAAAAAAGTAACAGATTGTCCATACCTATTTACTGTAGCATTAAATCCTCTATTAAATAATGTGTAAAAACGTTGTAATAGATTTTTTCCCTTTAGCGCTTCATCATCTTTATTTGCTTTTAATAATAAGGCGCATAATGCGGGACTTAATGTTAAGGCATTAACAGCTGAAATCAGAATTGCAATAATTAAGGTAACTCCAAACTGCTCATAAAAGACTCCTGTTGGACCAGTTATAAAAGTGACTGGAATAAATACCGCAGCCATTACCAAAGTGATCGAAATAATGGCTCCAGAAATCTCGTTCATTGCTTTTAGCGTTGCTTTTTTAGGATTTTTTTCACCTTCATCTAATTTAGTGTGGACGGCTTCAACGACAACTATGGCATCATCTACTACAATACCAATAGCAAGAACTAATGCGAATAGCGTTAATAAGTTAATTGAATATCCAAAAACATTCAAAAAAAAGAAAGTACCAATGATAGAAACTGGAACTGCTATTGCAGGAATTAAAGTAGAACGGAAATCTTGTAAAAAGATAAATACCACTAAGAATACTAATAAAAAGGCTTCAATTAAGGTTATAATTACTTTCTCAATCGAAGCATTTAAAAATAAGCTAGTATCATAAGGCACAAAAATGTGTAATCCTTTGGGTAAATCTTTCTTGACTGTTTCTAAAGTCATTTTAATATTTTTTATAATTTCTTGAGCATTAGAACCTTTCGTTTGAAAAATACCCATAAATATTGCAGGATGACCTAAACTCATAGCATTAGACGTATATGATTGTGCATCTAATTCTATCGTTGCTATATCTTTTAGACGAAGAAACGCTCCATCACCTAATGCTTTGATGATAATATCTTCATACTGTTTTGCTTCTTTAAAACGCCCACTATAAGTTAATGCGTATGAAAATGATTCGCCATTATTTTCACCTAGAGAGCCTGCTGCAGCCTCTAAATTTTGTTCTTGTAAAGCAGCTGTAATATCTGACGGGACTAAATTGTACACTGCAAGTTTTTCTGGCTTTAACCATATACGCATGGCGTAATCTTGTTGTGAAAAGATATTAACATCACCAACACCACTAATACGTTGCATGGCAGGTATAATATTTATTTTTAAATAGTTTTGAATAAAGGTCGCATCATAATCCTCACTATCGGTGTACATGGATAAGAACATTAATGCACTTGTTTCCTGCTTTTGGGTAGTGACACCGGTTTGTTTTACCTCTTGTGGCAACAAAGGATTTGCTCTACTAACACGGTTTTGTACGTTAACTGCGGCAATATCTGCATCGGTACTTTGATTAAAATAAACAGTGATTTCAGCGGTACCATTATTAGATGCTGTTGATGTAATGTAGGTCATACCCTCTACGCCATTGATTTGTTCCTCAATAGGAATAATCACACTCTCTAATACAGTTTCTGCATTGGCTCCTGGGTAAGCAGCTGATACCTTAATTGTTGGTGGTGCAATATCTGGATATTCCTCTATTGGTAAACTCGTAATACTAATAATGCCAAGCATCACTATTATAATAGATATTACCGTTGAAAGTACCGGTCTTTCAATGAACGTTTTTAACATGATAAATATTTTTTAGTGGTTACTAATTTTTAAAAGAGGCCTCTATTGGTTTAACAGCCTCATCGAAAGAGATTTCTTTTGGCGAAATTGGTGTTCCGTTTTTTAACTTACCAACTCCAGAAATAATAATTTTATCTCCTTCTTTAAGTCCCGATTTTATCACATATAAATTTCCAACTGTACCTTGTACTTTTATTAAAGTAGATTTAGCTTTATTATCTTTATTTAATGTGTAAATTAAAATATCTTTTTGTTGCTCAAATGTTGCTGATTGAGGCACAACAATAGCATCTTTATATTCCAAAGGAATTCTAATTTTCCCACTATTTCCATTACTTAAAATTTCGTCTGGATTATCAAAGGCAGCTCTTATTGTTATGGTTCCTGTGCTTTGATTGATTTGACCTGTACTTGTTTGAATGCGTCCAGTTTCAGAATAAATCTTTCCATTGGGCAAAACTAGACTTACATCTGCTGCGTTTTTAATGCGCTCTGCTTTGTTTTTACCTTCAACTCGTTGTAAATGGTCTATATATTGCGCTTCGTTAAAACTAAAAAAAGCATACACCTTATTAATTTTACTCACTTTTGTCAAAGGTGTTTCATTATTCATACTAATTAAAGCGCCTTCTCTAAAATTAATAGCTCCAACATAACCATCTATGGGACTTTTAATGGTTGCGTAATTTATATTAGCAATAACGCTACTGTAATTAGCTTTTGCCTGAGTCAAAATGGCTTTAGCGCTTTCTAATTGTACAGCACTAATAATGTTTTTTTCTACAAGAGGAATCAATTTATCTACTTCTACTTGCGCGACGATAATACGTGCTTTTGCTGCACCAGCGTCTTGATTCAAAGATTGTGTTTCTAATTTAAATAAAATTTGACCTTTACGCACTTTTTGACCTTCATCCACTAAGACATTTTGAATATATCCCGAAGTTTTAGCTCTTACATCACTATTGACAATACCTTCTATGTTAGTTGGGTATTCTTGATATCCTGTAACTGTTTTAAGTTTTATTTGTGTTACCGGAAAAGTTGCTGCAGGTGGAGCAACTTTTTTTTCATCCTTTTTACCACAACTTAAAACAAGTAAAAAAATCCCTATCATTGATAGTGTAAATAAATTATTGTTTTTTATTATTAATTTCATAATTATTTATGTTTTCTGTATTTCGTTCTCCTTTTTGTATTTTTCAAAACTTAAGGAACGCTTTATTGTTGAAAATGACCTAGGTCAAACTTCTATTTTTAAAGAAAGATTGACGTGTCTTATTTTTTTAAACATTAAATATTTATGAAATACTAAATTACTTTAATCACATAAATAAGTCATAGTTGAATTTTGCGGCATTGGTTGGATTTGATATTTGATCATGTACTCTTTAAAATATATTTATTATTGGTTGAGGATAATTTTAATTTAATGTCGCCCCATTTAACGTAAAATAGGAACAGACTTGATGCGAAATTTTTGCCAACTCTTGTGCTGGTTCTAAACTTGCTTCTGTACTATTTACTACTAATTCTGATGCTAAACCAAAACTACCATTTTCGATTTGTCCAATGCTTATTTTTGTATTTACACTTGTTTCTTCTTTTTAATCACGAAGTTTAACGCACGATCGAAACAAACTGAATATCCTGCCACAAAAAGCATTTTAGAATTGGTTTAATAATCGCTTATTCTATCCAATTTTTTTAACGTTTTGATTCTAGATCTAAAATAATTTTGCTGCTTTTTACCTGATTATTACAAACACTTGCAGTGGTTACTTCTGCTGTGGACATTATTTTTTTATTGTAATATGTAAAGTGTTATCTATATTATTTATTGCTGATTAACCGCTTTTTCAATAGGTGTTTCACCAGCTAGAATTTCGAAAACTTGATTGTGTTTTGCAATATCATTCAAAACATCAACTAAGGTTTGAGCAACATCTGCTCTTGAAATACTTCCTTCATTATTTATTTTTTCTTCTAACTGAATTTTACCTGTACCTTCTTCATCCGTTAGTGAGCCAGGTCTTACTATAGTATAATTTAAGCCACTTGATTTTAAATAGTTGTCAGCATTTTGTTTTGCTTTCAAATAGTCTTCAAGAGTATCACTGACAGAAGGATCATCAGCTCCCATAGCACTGAGCATAACAAATTTTCTTATTCCAGCATTTTTAGAAGCATCAATTAATCTTTTTGCACCTTCTTGATCTACTCCAATTACATTTTCACCTTGAGATCCTGCTGCAAAAATCACTTTGTCTACATTTATTACAGCATCTTTTAGATCCTGCTCTAGATCGGCTAGCACCACTAAAACATTTTCTTTTTCAAAATAGTCTTTTTGTTCTTGATCCCTTACCATGGCAATAGGATTATAAAGGTCCGAACTTTTCAGTAGTTCAATAATAATTCTTCCTGTGGTACCGTTTGCTCCCGCAACGAGTACATTTTGTTTTTTATTAGTCATATTGTTTTGTCTTTTATCATTACTAATTTTATCTATCGTCTTAAATTTTTTACGACATCCTAATAATCACCTTTCCTTTGGCTCGTCCAGTAGCTAAATATAAATAGGCATCAATACCATCTTCAAAAGGGTAAATCAAATCGATTATGGGTTTAATGTCCCCATCTTCAACCATTTTACTGATTTTATTTAGCTGCTCAACATTGGGCTGCATCCAAGTTAGTTTATAAACAGCAGATTTTTCCTTGATCAGTTTTGATAATTTTTCGGGCAATTTATAATCTTTCATACCCATGTTCTTGGCTGTTTCTGCGTCAGGTGGACCTGATATTGTAGTCACTTTTCCACCCTCTTTTATAATTTCAAAAGCATCAAAGGTGTAATCATTTCCTAAAGTATCAAAAACAATATCTAAATTGTTAGCAACCTTTTTATAATCTTCCGTTTTATAATCGATTACTCGGTCCGCACCTAAAGCTTTGACCCAGTCTACATTTTTGCTGCTGGTAGTAGTATATACAATAGCTCCTTTAGCCTTAGCATACTGAATTGCAAAGGTGCCTACACCACCAGACCCAGCATGAATGAGAATTCTATCGTTCTTTTTAATACCAACATTCTCTAAGGCTTGTATTGCTGTAAGTCCTGTTAACGGCAACCCAGCCGCTTCTTCAAAAGAGCTGTTTTTGGGTTTCTTGGCAACCAAGTCACTAGTGACAGTTACAAATTCTGCTATGGTACCCATTTGTTCTTGTGGCACTCGGGAATATACTTCATCTCCAATTTCAAAATTTTTTACATCTGCACCTTTCTCAATCACCACACCGCTTAAATCGAAACCTATTGTACTTGGTAAGTCTAACGAAATCATATCTTTCAGGTTACCTTCCACCATTTTATAATCAATAGGATTTAATGAAGCTGCTTTCACTTCAACTAAAACATCATTTGGTTTTAAAGAAGGTTTTTCGATCTCATTGATGGATAAGCTCTCTTTGATTTCACCGTATTTTACTATTTGTAGTGCTTTCATGTCAGGTATATATTATTGTTAATTGTCTTTTGCTGTCTGTCTTTTTGATTTTAAAAAAAATATTAATTTGCTAAACTGGGAAATAATTTAGCTACGTATTGCGAAGCTTTTATAGTAAAAAGGATGTTTTTTTACAGTTTAGCTGTTTTAGATCTATCTAATGATAATTCTTTATTTTGTAGAATGCCTCTATAATTGCTGAACATCTACCCACCGAAATATTGAATGTATCAGAATTATAAAAAAAACTGATTAATCGTGCACTGTCAGAATTTAAAATACCAACGGCATCTTTTGCATTAAGATATTGGGGAATTTCTGAGGAAAAAATAAAAGAAAAATTAGCGCGAGTAGGAAACTAATTTTGTTACGAGATATTGTCTTGTAAATAAATTTTCTTCATAATTATTATCAAATAATTTTGCATTAAAAATAAAATTCATTAAAGTAAATTTTTCCAAAGTTTAAACTCAAAAAAAAAGAAAAGCAAATTACTTTTAACAACTTTCAAAAATTATTTCTCAAAAACTACTGCATCAGTTTCAGCTCCTAATTGGGTGAGTGCTTCTGAGATAGCTGTAACAAATTTTGGTGGACCACACACATAAAAGTGCTGTTTAAAGTTGTCTATTTTTTCTTTAAGGAAAGCATAGTCAATTCTTGTGTTTTCATATCCTTCTTTTTTTTCATCAGTAAGAGTGTTGATAAAATTCTCACCAAGCATGTCTTTAAATTCTTCTTTAAGAATGATATCTTTTTCGGTTTTATTGGTAAAAATGAGCTTATTGTTCGCAATTTTGTTATCAGCTTGTAACTGTCTTAGAATGGCAATGAATGGTGTTACACCTGCACCGCCAGCAATAAATACACCTTCACCTTTATATTCAATTGCGCCCCAAACATCACGAATAATAAGTTCGTCACCCTGTTTTAATTCTCCTAATTCTTTTGTAACTCCATCGTGACTATCATAAATTTTGATTGTAAATTCTAGATTCTTGTTATCATTTAAACTAGTAAATGTAAAAGGTCGCTTCTCATTTTTAAGTGCAGGAGTATTTACAGACACTTCTGTTGCTTGTCCAGCTAAAAATTGGAAATCTTCTGGTTTTTGAACTGTGAAACGCTTTACATCATGCGTAACATGTTGAACTGAAATTATTTTTACTATCTGATTTTTCATAGTTTTTTTTTAATATGGATTAGAAATAAATTCATGAATTAGGTCTTCCTTTTAGACGAATATCAATTCGTTGTTTTTTAATGGTCAGCCTTTTCATTAAATCCATTAAGGTTGTTTCTTGAGTCTCTTGATAAATCTTATTGATTTCTAAGACAAGTCGCTTTGCTTCTCTTGAAGCTATTACTCTTTCACTAGTACTCATGTGACTCATTTTGGCGTTTTCAAATAGTGCAGCTTCTTCTAAAATTTCCATATCTATTATATTTCTTATTTATAATTTTGTAAATGCTCATATTAATCATTTATTGGCCCTAAAGAATTATAGTTAGGACGCCATTTTACTTCATCTTTTAAATAGATGGTAATCACTTTTTGCTCTTTCTACTGCGCATCTATAATTTAAAGCGGAGAAATAATGACTTTTATTCTAAAAAAGCAAATGCAAGTTTTGACAATAAGGTAAATGGTATTCAAACTGCATCATCAATAATACAATCTTTCACTTTTCCCATATTGCCAACCTTTACATTACTATTTAAGCTGTATTTTCAATTGTGCTTATTAATTTCGGTTATTTTATTTTTTATCTGTTAGGTAAATTACAATTTATTGAGCAATTTAGCATGGACATCATAAATACTTGCTTAATCATCTCGTTTATTTTAAAAATATCTTCACATTTAAAAAATTCTAATTTTTTAACAAAATTAGAATTTATAATTATCAAGTTAATTATTATTTTTTTTGTAAATATATATTGTAAACTGTGTTGGCAAAAATAATCGTCATTCAAGCGTCAAGTTTCATTCACACTAATCAGTGAATATATATATTATAAATTAGTTACAACTTACAGAATTATTAAAGTTTCATATATAATTCATAGGTTTAAAATTGATTGTTATATAATTTGATAACCTCTGTGTAGTTTAACCCCTTAAAAGATTGCAGTGAGATGTCAACTACTATTAAAAGCTTATCTACCAATTATATGGTCGTTTGCTTTGTGGTGACAAAAAAAACTACACGTTTATTTATGCATAAAATTCGAGAAGCTATGAAATGTTGTGGAAATCATCCCATGACAGAAACTGTTCATGTTAATGAATTTGTTATTGGTGGGAAGGAAAAAGGCGATGTAGGAAGGAGTTATGGCAGCAAGAAGTAAAAGATTGTGACCGCAGCAGAACTAACCGACGAGGGAAAAATTAAAAGAATGTATTCTTTAAAAATCGATAATTATTTCCCTAAAGAATTAGAGACAATATTTGACAAACATTGATAAAAGCGCAAGAATAACGACAGATAAATGAAAAGGTTATTGTCCACTATTTTGGGATTACAATAGCACCCAAATTAAAAGTAGTCTATATTCCTGCCAATACGAGTAATGCAAAAGTAATTCAGCATTTAGATTGGAATGAAGGTAAAGGAATTATTTGTGAAACCGAAGCCGATACATTAGGACAAACATTCAAAAACGAATGGGGTTCTTATTCTGATATGCTTCGAAAATCCTTTCATCACGAGAAAATTTCTGTAAGTCGTAAAACAGATGCCGAGTTTGTCGAAGTAAATGAACCGCAACTTTCAGTTGCATTGTCAGGAACATTAAAACAAATTTTCAATATCATTTCCTCTGCCGAAGATGGTTTGTTTAGCCGGTTCATTTTCTATGTTTTTAAAACGGATGCCGTTTGGCTTGATCCTTCACCAAAAGGAAACCCGATAAATCTAACCGACTTTTTTAAAACACAATCAAGAGAAGTATTGAAAATGGTAGAGTTTTTCGAACGGGATAGTATGATATTGCTTTTGTCAGAGGAACAATGGTCTAAACTAAATAATTCCTTCAGTACTTTTTTACATCAAGTAAACACTTTTGTAAGTGATGATGCCTTGAGTGTGGTAAAACGTCTAGGTATTATTTTATATCGTTTTTGCATGGTTTTTACCGCTATCAGGAAATTTAAAGCGAATGATTATCATACAGAAATCTATTGTACTGATATTGATTTTGAAACTGCTTTAACACTCGTAACAACTTATTTAGAACACAGTGTAATCATGTTTAATAATTTACCAAAACAAGGCGATCAAGGCCCTTTTAAATCAGGGGAAAAGAAAAAACAGTTTTTCGATGCTTTGCCTTTGGAGTTCAAACGCAAGGAAGCAGTTGAAATAGGTAGTGCCTATAAATTATCCGAAAGAACAGTGGATAATTTATTAAAAGCCTGTTTAGGTACACACTTAAAACAGCCTGATTATGGTATTTATGAGAAATTATAAAAGTAATTATCGTAAACTCAAAAGTTAGTTTATATTTACATTAGAATAGATAATTTTAAAGTATCTTGCTACAAATGTATCTGTCCATTTATAAAATTGATATAAAATAAATGATTTTCACTGCTTTTCACGCTAAATATTTTTCCTACGAATTAACAAGACAAAGACCTTCCAATGATCTCGGAAAGCTAACGTCTTCGTTACAAGATGCTCAAGTAGATTTAAATCCGCACCAAGTTGAAGCTGCGTTGTTTGCTTTTCAATCACCTTTATCGCAAGGTGCTATTTTAGCTGATGAAGTTGGGCTGGGTAAGACAATTGAGGCAGGAATTATTTTGTCGCAACAATGGGCAGAGCGTAAAAGAACACTTTTGATAATTGCTCCCTCGAATCTTCGTAAGCAATGGAGTCAGGAATTAGCGGATAAGTTTTTTTTACCTTCGATAATTTTAGAAACTAAAACTTTCAACGAACAAATAAAAAAAGGAAACCTTAACCCTTTTAATCAAAAGAATAATATTGTGATTTGTTCGTATCATTTTGCTAAACATAAAGCAATCTATATTGAGCAAACACCGTGGGAATTAGTTATAATTGATGAAGCACATCGTTTACGAAACGTTTACAAAGCCTCTAATAAAATTGGAAACGTTATTAAAGAGGCGTTGAAGAACAGAAAAAAGGTACTACTTACTGCAACTCCCTTACAGAACTCAATTTTAGAGCTTTATGGTTTAGTAAGCATCATTGATGATTTTATATTTGGAGATTTAAAAAGCTTTAAGAGTCAATATAGCAGGCAATTAGACGAAGGAAATTACGATGAACTAAAAAGCAGGTTACTTCCTATTTGTCATCGAACTTTAAGAAGACAAGTATTAGAATATATTAATTACACAGAAAGAAGGGCATTTTGTGAAGAATTTCTTCCTTCAGATGAGGAACATCAATTATATGAATGGGTTTCTGAGTATTTACAGCGTCCAAAACTCTACGCGCTTCCAAATAGCCAGCGCCAATTAATGACATTGATTTTAAGAAAATTATTAGCCTCGTCAACTTTTGCTATTTATGGAACTTTGGATGCTCTAGTAAAAAAGCTTGAGAAAATTGTGCTTAAAAATCACTTTGATATACTAACTGAATTAGAGTTTGATTTCGATACACTTAATGAATTAAGTGATGAATGGGTAGAGGATGAACAGGAATTACAAAAAGAAATTGAATATACTCCTGAAGACATTGAAGCAATTAATATTGAAATTGATGATTTAAAAAAATATCGTGATTTAGCTCAAAGAATTAGAAAAAATTCAAAAGCTGAACATTTGTTTGTAGCTCTTGAAAAAGCATTTCAAGAACTTGAAAAATTAGGAGCTAATCAAAAAGCATTAATTTTTACCGAAAGTAGAAGAACGCAAGAATTTCTCTATAATCTTTTAGAAGCAAGAGGGCATAAAGATAAAGTAGTCCAGTTTAATGGAACAAATACGGATACTAAATCCAAAGAAATCTATAAAAACTGGCTACTAGAGCACAAAGGAACAGATAAAGTTACGGGTTCCCCTACTGCTGATAAAAGAGCTGCATTGGTCGACTATTTTAGAGATGAAGCAACAATTATGATTGCTACCGAAGCTGCTGCAGAAGGGATTAATTTACAATTTTGTTCTCTTATTGTTAATTTTGATATGCCTTGGAATCCACAGCGTATTGAGCAACGTATTGGTCGTTGTCACCGTTATGGGCAAAAACATGATGTTGTAGTTGTAAATTTCTTAAATATTAAAAATGCAGCTGACAAAAGAGTATATGAATTACTAGATCAAAAATTCCAATTGTTTGATGGTGTTTTTGGCTCTAGTGACGAAGTGTTAGGAGCTATTGGTAATGGTGTAGATTTTGAAAAAAGGATTGCTCAAATTTATAATGATTGCAGAACAGTTGATGAAATAAAAAATGCTTTCGATAGTTTACAAGACGAACTAAGACCTGAAATATCAGAAAAAATACAAACGGTTAGAACTACTTTATTAGAACATTTTGATGAAGGAGTAAAAGAAAAACTTAAAAGTAATTTACTAGAAACAAAAATGCATTTAAGTACTTTTGAAGATAAACTTTGGAAAACAACACGGTATTTTTTAAATGATTATGCTAATTTTTCTGATGACTATTCGTTTCAATTATTTAAAAATCCTTTTCCAAACGAAACCATACATAGTGGGCCGTATATGGTTTTGAAGCCTAAAGAAGGTCAAAAAAAATCAGATGTATTTATTCCAGACGACACTAATATTTATCGAATTGGGCACAAATTAGCACAGCGAATTTTAAGTACTTGCAAGTCAAATAAAACACCTTCAAAAGAAGTTATTTTCAATTATACTGATACACCAACCAAAGTTACTGTATTAGAAAGTTTCATCGGGAAATCAGGTTGGTTTCAAGTACAACACCTGGCGGTAAATTCATTTGAGTTAGAAGATTATATTTTAATGGGGTGCTATACAGATGATGGCGAAAATATCCCTAGTGAAACTTCACAAAGGTTTTTCTCTCTAAATGCGGTAGAAGGAAATAGAGTAGAAGTAACTAATGATATTTTAGCTACTTTCAATGAGCTTATTTATAGAGAACGTCAAACAATTATTTCTGAAAATGCAAATAGGAATAGAGACTTTTTTGATATCGAAATGGATAAGCTTGATCAGTGGGCTGACGATATGAAAATCAGTCTTGAAAAAGAAATTAGAGATTTTGATGCTGAAATAAAACTGCGTAAAGCAGAAGCTAAAAAAATGTTGAATCTAGAAGCCAAAGTTAAGTCGCAAAGACAAATTAAAGAGTTAGAAAAAAAACGCAACGAAAAAAGGCAAACCTTATACTCTGCTCAAGATAATATAGATGATAAAAAGGAAACGTTGTTAAGCGATATAGAAAAACGCTTAAACCAAAAAATTGAACAAAAAGAATTATTCACCATTAAGTGGAAAATGATTTAATTTTATATTTTAATTAACCCAAAAGGTTAATGATAATTAAATAATATTATTTATATTTGCATGATAATTAGTTATAAAAGTAATAAGTTAAGTAAGTCAGTCGAAAGTCCGAGAGCAATAATTAAAAATTATGGCACTAGAGCTAAACTTGTTAATCAAAGAATAGAAGAAATAAAAGCTGCAAAAAATTTAGCTGATTTTCGAAATATACCTAAAGCAAATTGCCATGAACTCTCTAATGCAAACGGAAAAAAAGATTTATTAGCATGTGATATTTCTGCAAACCATAGAATAATTTTTACTCCCAATCACGACCCCATTCCACGAAAAGAAGATACTGGTTTAGATTGGACACTTGTCACAAACATTACAATTATTGATATAGGAGAAGATTATCATTAATTAACACTAACTAAAATGAAGTATAAAACACTAGAGGATATAGAGGCGGCTAAACTTCTTATTTCTCACCCCGGTGAAACCCTAATAGATACTATTGAAGCCAAAGATATTTCTCAAGCTGAATTGGCTAGTCGTATGGGTAGACCTGTCAAAACAATTAACGAAATTATTCAAGGTAAAACAGCAATTACTCCTGAAACAGCTATACAATTAGAACGTGTATTGGGTATCTCTGCTGAATTCTGGATTGAAAGAGAACAAAACTATAGATTAGAATTAGCAGAAATTGCTGAAACAGAAAAACTATTAGAAAAATCGCAATGGCTCAAAAACTTTCCTTTGGTTAGTATGAAAACTTTGGGTTGGATTGATTTCTCAAAAAATGAAATCATCGAACAATTTAATGCAGTTCTTTCTTTTTTCTCCGTTTCAAATGTAGGAGCTTATCACAGTCATTATGAAATTGAAGAAACTGTAGTAGCATATAGAATGATTAATACTGGAGATAAAAATCCACACAATGTTAACGCGTGGTTACGTCAAGGCGAAATACAAGCCCATAAACTACCTACGATAGATTTTGATGCTACAAAGTTTAAAACCGCTTTAGATAGTATAAAAACTATTATGGCAAACCATCCCGATAACTTTTTCGAACAGCTGCAAACTATTTGCCTACAAGCAGGAGTTAAGGTAGTACACACGCCTTGTTTGCCTAAAACCAAATTACACGGTTCAACGCGATGGATAAATAATACTGCTCTAATTCAGTTGTCTAATCAATACCAGAGAAACGATATTTTTTGGTTTACGTTCTTTCATGAAGCAGGGCATATCCTAAAACATGGTAAGAAAGATGTTTTTGTTGAAGGTCTAGATTATACAGCCGAAGGACTTAAAAAAGAAGTAGAAGCTAATGAATTTGCTTCTAAATACACATTTTCGGCTAAAGAAGAAAAAATACTAATGGCCGAAATTGTAAAGCAAGCTGATCAAGTTGCATATATTTATGATTATGCAAAAAAAATAAATACCCATCCAGCTCAAATTATTGGTCATTTAGCAAGGAAAAATATATTACATCCAAGTGTGGGTTGGACACACAATTTTTATAAAAAAGTAGATTTATCTCAAAATTAATAGTATGTCAAAAAACAACCTCCAAAAACTAGAATTAACTTGGATTGGCAAAGGTAACGAACCCAAACTTGAACCAAGAATTCTTATTGAAAACCCAGAATACAGTTACGGAGACCCAAATACCGAAAACATACTCATTCACGGCGATAATCTTTTGGCATTAAAAGCACTAGAACAAGATTTTGCAGGGAAAGTAAAGTGTATTTATATTGACCCTCCATTTAATACTGGAGCAGCATTTGATCACTATGATGATGGTGTAGAGCATTCATTATGGTTAGATTTAATGTACCGTAGAATAACAATTTTATATAATTTGCTTTCTAAAGATGGTTCAATTTTTATTCATTTAGATGATAATGAACTTGATTATTGTAAGATAGTTTTAGATGATGTTTTTGGAAGAAGTAACTTTATTAATAGAATAACAATCGATGCAAGATCTCCATCAGCATTTAGTACAGTAAATCCCGGTGTATTTAAATCTTCTGAATATATACTTTGGTTTGCAAAAGATAAATTTAGCTGGGAAAGTCGAAGTATGCGAATACCTTCAAATAGAGATACTGCTTATAGTAAATTTATTGAAAATAAAGAGAAAAATGAGGAGGAATGGGTAATAACATCATTGAAAAAATCTTTTCTTGAAAATTTAAATAAACCCAAGATTGAAAATATTAAAGTATTTATTAATAGTTTATTCGAAACAATCGAAGGGAATAGTTCAACAGATATTTTTACCTACATAAAAGAAAATTTCCCATATGATCAATTAGTTGATTTAAAAAAATTGGCTAATTATTTAAAAACTAAAATTAAGACTGAAACGAATCTTGACGATTTTTTTGATAAAGTTTATCCGTACTTATTAGAAAAAACAAGTTATAATTTTAAAGATACGGATATTGATAAATATGTTTTTGATAATTCAGGCAATGTATTTAGGGATACTGAAATTAGCGATACAGGTGCTGGTAAAGAAACAGTAGAATTAAAATACATTTCAATTCAGAATCCTGATAAAATATTTAAGCAAAGCAGGACTAATGGTTTGGATGATATTTATATTTTGAATGGAAAACAATTGTCATTTTATTCAAAAAATGTTCATAATGTTGAGGGAGTTTTGACTTCTACAAAATTACTTACTAATATTTGGGAGGATATTTCGTGGGAAGGAATAGCAAATGAAGGTGGTGTTACATTTAAAAAAGGTAAAAAGCCTGAAAAATTAATTCAACGTTGTTTTGAATTAACTACGAATGAGAATGATTATATTTTAGATAGTTTTCTCGGTTCTGGAACGACTGCTTCTGTGGCACAAAAAATGAAACGAAAGTATATTGGTATTGAATTGGGAGAACAAGCATATACTCATTGTTTTAAAAGACTTAAATCAGTTGTTTCTGGTCAAGATCAAACAGGTATTTCAAAATCTTTAAAATGGCAAGGCGGAGGTGGTTTCAAGTTTTATGAAGTAGCCCCAAGTTTATTAAAACAAGATAAGTTTGGCAATTGGGTTATCAGTCAAGAATACAATGCTAATATGCTTGCTGCTGCAATGGCAAAACAAGAAGGTTTTAATTATTTGCCAAATGAAGATAAATTCTGGAAACAAGGTAATTCGTCCGAGAATGATTTCATTTTCACCACAACGCAATTCTTTACCGTAGAGGCTTTAGATAGCATTCACGATGATATGCAAGAAGGAGAAAAAGTATTGGTATGTTGCAAAGCCTTTCAAAAAGAATGTAAAAATAAATACGCTAACATTACACTCAAAAAAATACCCCAAATGTTGTTGGATAGATGCGAGTTTGGTAAAGACGATTACAGTTTAAATATTGTCAATTTACCAACAGATGATGAAGTTGTTGATTTGACTATTCAAGAAATAAGAGATGGAAAAGGCAATGACTAACAAAGTTTATTTTTAACCTATAATTGACCACCACTAAAATGACCAACGACGAACAATTACAACGTATAAAAAACCGTCTTTCACTTCGTGAACCTTTGCAAGAAGCATTAGATATTGTGGCACAAGTATCAGATGATTTAACATTATCTAAACTACCCGATAATGAGGATGAAGCAGTAGCATTTTTACAAACGGAATTAGATAAGATAAAAAACAGTTTTACAACCTGTACCAGTTTTCAAAGAGATTTTCCATCTATTGCTTTTTCAATTGCAACAGGTGTAGGTAAAACGCGTTTAATGGGGGCTTGTATGGCCTATTTGTACTTGCAAAAAGGCATAAAAAACTTTTTTGTTTTAGCACCCAACTTAACCATTTATGATAAATTAATTCAAGATTTTGGTAATCCTGCTTATCATAAATATGTGTTCAATGGTATTTCGGAGTTTGTACACAACAGACCCGTTATCATAACAGGAGACAATTACAACCAACAAGGAAACCTTTTCAAAGAAGGCGAAATTAGAATTAATATTTTCAATATTTCAAAATTCAATTCCGATAACAAAGGGCAAAAGAAAGATGGAATTGCATTAGCACCAAAAATCAAAAGATTATCAGAATATTTAGGACAATCTTATTGGGAATATTTGTCAGGAATACAAGATTTAGTGATACTTATGGACGAAGCACACCGCTATCACGCTGGTGCTTCCAAGAATGCGATTAATGAATTGAAACCAATTTTAGGATTAGAACTAACCGCAACACCATTTGACGAAAAACAAAAACCTTTTCAAAATGTGGTCTATGAATATTCATTAGCACAAGCATTAGCAGAAGGAAAATATGTCAAAAATCCTGCTATCGCAACCAGAAAGAACTTCGATCCAAAAGGCAGAACTGATGAAGAAATTCAGCAAATAAAATTAGAAGATGCCATAAGCATTCATCAAGACACTAGAACAGAATTAGAAGTTTATTCTAAAACTAATGATGTCAAATTAGTAAAGCCTTTTATTCTAGTAGTTTGTAGAGATATAAACCACGCTAAAGAAGTGTATGAATATGTCAATTCAGATGTTTTTTATGAAGGACAATACAAAGGGAAAGTGTTGCAAATTGATAGTTCTACCAAGAAAGAAGAAGAAATTGAAAAGCAATTTTTATCATTAGAAAGTCCAGACAATGAAATAGAAATAGTCATTCACGTGAATATGCTAAAAGAGGGTTGGGATGTAACTAATCTTTATACCATTGTGCCACTTCGCGCTGCAAATGCAAGTATTTTAATTGAGCAAACTATTGGTCGTGGATTGCGTTTACCCTATGATGGAAAGAGAACAGGAGTAGATAAAATTGATAAATTAACAGTAATTGCACACGAAAATTTTGAAGCGGTTTTAGCGGCTGCAAATGATCCAAATTCGGTATTAAATAAAATGAATTTCATTGAAATTCCCGAAGAAGATTTAAAAACTAAAACCGAAGTAGTTACGTCAAAACCAGTTATTGACATAAAACTTGAAAATGAACAAGTTGCCGTTGATAAAATTGAAAATGTAGTAACAAAACAAAAAGCGCAAAATGCACTTGATGCTAAAAAAGCAATTATAAATTCTTTACCTGATTTCAATACGTTACCCGAAGTTCGTAAAGTAGAAGATTTAAATAAACCCGAAGTAAAAAGAAAAGTTATTCGCCAAATAGAAAAAAAATTAAGCGAAGGTCAAGGAAATCTGTTTGCAGTGGATATTCTTAAAGAAGCCGAAGAAACCTATGAAAAGATTGTAGCCTCCTACAAAGAGAATATAATCGAAATTCCAAGAATGGATTTAGTGTTAGGCGAAGTTACCGCAACATTCAATCACTTTAATTTAGATCTTACCGAATTTAATTATCAAGCATTAGATCAAGAGATAATCAGAATGGGATTAAGAGATAAATTGATTGAAACCATAAAAGCAAAATCAAGCGGTTCTTATGGTAATCCTGTAAAAATGATAATTGCAGAATTAATTGATTATCCTGAAATCGATTATGACGACAATGCAGATTTATTATACCATTTGGCGAATCAAGCCTATGATTATATTCTTGAAAATAGTGTAGAAAAAGATAAAATACACCAAACTATATTTCAATTCAAGTCAGCCATTGCAGATAAGATATACAACCAAATGAAAGTACATTTTACACTTTCAACACCTGATTATGTAGCACCACGAGTATATGCATTTACCAAGATTGAACAATGGAATTTTTCCGCTTTAATCAATGCAGGATATAGAGATTATAGAGAAGTGGTTGTACCAACAATATCAGTTGCTAAATATGTTTTTAGAGGTTTTGAAAAAGCCTGTCATTTCGAATATAAATTTGACAGTAAAACAGAACAAGATTTAGCATTTGTAATAGAAAACGATGCTAGAGTAATTAAATGGCTTCGTCCAGCATCCAATCAATTCCGTATGTATTGGGACAATAATTCAAAAAGATACGAACCTGATTTTATTATAGAAACAGAAGATACAATCTATATGGTTGAACCAAAATCATCGGCCAATATGAATGATTCCGATGTTTTAGCCAAAAAAGAAGCAGCAGTAAAATATTGCAAATACGCTTCCAAATTCACCGCTGAAAACAACGGTAAACCTTGGAGGTATTTATTAGTTCCACACAATGAAATATCAAGAACAATCAATTTCGATTTATTAATTGCAAAGTTTAGTTAAGAATGATTATGAAAGCCAATAAATACAAATAATTATGACAGCAATAGTAGGTATTTTAAATAAGCAAGCAGTAGCAATGGCAGCCGATAGTGCTGTAACTATTGGAGGTTCTAATGGTAAAAAAATATTTAATAAAGCAAACAAAGTATTTGCATTGTCTAAATGCCATCCTGTGGGTATTATGATTTATAATGCGGCATCTTTTATGGGTACACCTTGGGAAACAATAATAAAAGTTTACAGAAAACAATTAAAAGACAAATCCTTTAATACCCTCAATGAATATCAAGTTGATTTCCTTGCGTTTTTAAAGTCTAAAAAATATTATACTGATGATACTATACAAAGTGATTTTTTAAAGCTTTTCACTTTAGATATTGTAAATTTAATCATTAATGATGCTATCGCTATAAATAATAGTATTACCCTAAATCCTACTGCTGAAAATAGAGTTGTTTTTTTAGAAAATCTTGAAGTGAAAGTTGATAATTTGATGAATAACTGGATTATTCAGACTAATTTTTGTCCAGAATTTGAAGATTATACTTTTGAAAATTTCGAAGCATATTCTAATGATATTTTTAATGAAATAAATGAAAATAGATTTATTCAAAATGAGATTATTGTTTCAGATGAATTATTTTTAAAAATTAAGAAAACAGTTTTTTATCTATTAAGAGCAAAAGAAAATTTCAACAGTTTTACAGGTTTAATATTTACTGGTTTTGGTGAAGATGAAATTTACCCTAGTTTAATTCCTGTATTTATTTCAATGGTAATTGACAACAGATTGCATTACTTTATTGATGACAACCAAATTGCAAAAATATCTAATGATAATTCTGGATCAATCAATCCTTTTGCACAAACAGACGTTATTAATACAATACTAACAGGTATAGATCCTTCGTTAAACACTATTTATTTGAATAATTTTGAAGAACTTTTGAAAAAATACAATCAAACTATATTGGCCGCTATAGGCGATACTAATCCTCTTCTTACAGAACAGATTAGTAATCTCGATATTAACGCTATTGTAGGTGAATTTAATAGTTTAAACCAGCAAATAAAAAGAGAGAATTATATAGTTCCTTTAATGGATGCTGTTAGTAATCTTGATAAAGAGGATTTAGCCGAAATGGCGGAAAGTTTAATATATTTGACTTATTTAAAAAGAAGAATTACCTTTGCAGAAGAGAGTGTTGGTGGTCCTGTAGATGTTGCTATAATTTCTAAAGGAGATGGCTTTGTTTGGATTAAAAGAAAACACTATTTTAGACCAGAATTAAATCAACATTTTTTTGATAACTATTTTAAATAATCTTTTATGAGCTTACTGACTTTTAATAATGATCTTACGAGTACTTTAGAAGTAACCAAAGACGTTCTTTCGGTATTCAGACAAAGTAATGATAAAAAAATTACAATACGACAAGGTATGTCCATAAGCGAAATATCAGAGGTTGTTTCGGAAAAGATTATAAATGTCGTAAAAGAACAATTCGAGATTACTAAAGAAGATTTTGAAACAAAAACAGTTAAGAAATAAATTTAGAGATAAAAAATTATCGGATATTAATATATTATTTCTAAAAGGTTTTTAAAACATCATTTACGTTAAAAAGAATAAGAGGCAATCAAGCGGTCTCTCTTCGGTCGTTTGCTTTGTTCCGTTCGGCTGTTCCAGTCGGTCAACCAAATATTTTCATAATAACTTTTAGTATAAATTAGGGAATCTTATCTCTTAATAACTATTTAGGTTTCCCTCCATTCCACAGGCACTTCACAGCACTATAAAAACAGCAGCTTGAAAACAATCAGCTATTTTTTCAGCACTGTTTCGTTCCTCATCTTCACACGCGATCTTCCTGCGTTCGTCGGGGCTATTACAGCCACAATACAGCTTTAAGAACTTCTCGTTTCCATACTAGAAATATTCTGCATTAAGCAGTATTATGTCTGTCGCCCCTTGTTTTTTCAGCGGTTGCTCCTTCGCACAGCTATCGGGGTTGGCTCCGTTATCACTTTGCCCTAAATCAAGGAACGCCAAAGGCTGTCTTTTATTTTTTCCCCGCCGTTTCACGCTCATATCCGCTTCATTTCGCTACGTTCCTTCGCTCAATTCCCGCGTTTATGGTAGCCGTTCGATTGCCGCAACACCACCAACTTCGCTCCTCATACGCAAATAAAAGTTCCTTGTTCCTGAAAAACGGGACAACACTTTTTTTTGCTTCTTGCGGTGCTTGGGGGTGTTTGATTGCCGTTTCCATAAGAACGTTCTCCTAAAAAACAATGCTTACCAATGATATTTTGTGCTAACAAGAAAAAAAAATAAATAAAAAGAAAGCAAATTTAAGTTACGGTTTCAAAAAGTAAAGTTCAAGCCCTCTGGGTTTTTGAAAAAATCTCCACCCTTACATTTTCAGTACAACTCTTTTTCTCCGCCGATAAGCATCGGATTCCATTGCAATAGTTGGGTAGTATTTTTTCAAAAAAACTTGACTCCTTTTGAAACCTCCACTTTTGAGACGTCTTTCTTTTTTTTCTTTTTCTTTTAAAAATGATATGGTGCGGAGCGTAGCGAAAGCATCATTTTAAACCAGAAGTTATGCCGAATCCAATCATTAAAACGCACAGAAAAGAGTCAGTTTGCCGAGATAATCAGATTTACATCTTGAGCAAAGGCTTGAATAGTGGAAAGCCTCAAAAGACAGCTTTTACAAATAGCTTTGTTGTCACTTTTTCAAGCAAAGAAGAAGCAGAGACAATTTACTGGCTTATTTATAGTTTATGGAAAGCTGATTTTTGGCATCAATATCTTTGCGGTTCCGTAATTCCATTTTTACGGATTCACGAATTCAAGAAAAACTTTATTCCGAATCTGAATAATATGTTGGAAAATATGGAGCAGCACCATAAACAAGTTAAAGCTTTGCAAATTATTGAGATAAAAGAAAAGCAATTTCAGGAAAGTTTAGTTTTAATGGATCAAATGAGAAGTACGATTTTAGCGCATTATTTTAAAAAGTAACATAATATTCCGACTAATACATATTTGCTCTTTATTCGCCCTATATGTCATACATAAGTCCACATTATAGATAAATTAGTAAAAAACAAAAAGCCCTCTCGTTAGAAAGGGCTTAGATTGCAAATTTGCAAAGTTTGCATTCTTGCAAACTGATGGTGTTTTAGAAAATATCTTCTATTTTCAAAGCGTTACCCGCATTGAATAAATAGTAGTTATTTCCAACTTTCTGATAAAATTCAATTCCAATACTACCAATTACTGATACATCTGTATTTAATGTTGGTGCTCCCGATAATGTAGCAGTAACTTCAATTAGAGAGGTTGCAACATCTACAGGAGAATAATCAGAATAAGCAACATTTGACATTTGATTCAATACCGAATCAGAAGGTTCGTAATTTCCCGTTACTGAATTGTAAATAAAATCAGCAACTACAGAAACTGCATTAATGATCCTAAAATGTGTTGCTCCAGAAGGAATGTTTAAGTAATTCAGCGGATTAAATGCAGCAATACTTAAAGTGCTTTCAATTCTTGAAGCAGTTGGAGTTAACGTGAAAGGAGCATTAAAAACACCATTAAATGAAATGTTACGATTAAAATCTAATCCTTTCAGATATTGAGGTTGTTGAGAAATAAGAATTGCTCTTTGTCCTCTGGCTTCAGAGCCATCTTCAATATTTATTTTTTTCATAATAGCAGTTAGTCTTCCTGTAAATTGGCTATCAGTCATTTGTTTCATTAAAGCTGATAAAGCAATTCTAACAGATTTTCCTGCCATTGCACATGCTGCAAACTCAGACATGTTTTCACGTGTACGGATAAAACCAGGTGCAGTTTTTACTTGTTCTGCTGTTGGTCCACCTTTTAACCCTGCAAAGTAACCGGCGTTACCTTTAATTTTGAAATGACGAATTTCACCTAACGTCCCGACATATTTAACATGTCCTTTCTGTCTAGCCATATGCTATCAATTTTAAATTATGTTATATAAAAATTTTATCCTAAATTTATAACGTAAAGTATTGATAAACAAGATATTAAATAAAGCAAAATGAAGCATTTTAACGCTAACGAAATAACAATTAAAAAAAACCTTCTGAAAATTATAATGTTTGTTGATGGTGATGGAATTATTTTAGAAGATATTATTTCAAAAAGAAAAATTGAAGTTAGATTTTTAGGGATAGATGCACCCGAAATAAATTATTGTGATAAGATAAAAAAAGATGAAAAAGAACTTCAAACACCTGCTGCACTTTTAATAAAGTTAGGTTTTCTATCTTTTGAATTTTTAAAGGATCAAGTTAATTTAGGTGATTTTTGCACTTTAGTACAGGAACAAAATAATTTATTTGATAAATATGGTAGGCTATTAGGTTACTTAGTTTTGAATGATGGCAGAGTATTAAACGAAATTATGATAAAAGAAGGCTATGCGAAGCCATATAACGAAGTGTTTTGCGAAATGCTTCCATTGTATCAAGAGTGGAATTTACAAGCTAAAAACAGTCAAAAAGGACTTTATGCCATTGTAAATAAATTCTAAAATATTTTTTTATTGATTGTGGACTAAATGTGGGCTAGAAGTAGAAACAAAAAACCCTAACTAATTGAAAATCAATTGTTAGGGTTTTAATTCAGCGGAGAAAGAGGGATTCGAACCCCCGGACCTGTTACAGTCAACAGTTTTCAAGACTGCCGCATTCGACCGCTCTGCCATTTCTCCAGTGAGCGACAATCATTTAATGATTGCGAGTGCAAATATAAGCACCTTTTTCGATTTACAAAAACAATTTTAATAAAAATTTTAGCTGTTTTGTAAAGTATTTTTCAATTGTTTCATTTCCTTTACTTTAACAATATAATTAAGTTTACTAAATAGAATTATTGCTATTAATAACCAACGTTCTCGGTTATTTCTAAGCCGTAGCCAATCATTCCAACGCGCTTGGTTCCCTTAGTATTGGAAACTAATCTGATTTTTGAAATGTCAATATCATGTAATATTTGAGCGCCTATTCCAAAGTCTTTACTATCAATAATGATTTTTGGTGCTTTCATCACACCTTCGCTTTGTAATAATTTAAGTTCAGCAAGACGATTTAAAAAACTTATGGACTGCATATCTTGATTAATAAATATAACAGCGCCTTTTCCCTCATCATTAATTACTCGAAACATATCATCTAATTGCTGATCAGCATTATTTGTTAGGGTTCCTAATAGGTCATTGTTTACTTGGGAAGAATTTATTCTTGTAAGTATAGATTCGCCTAAATTCCAAGTTCCTTTTGTTAATGCGATATGAATTTGTTTATTTGTGGTTTGCTGATATGCTCGAAGTCTATAGGTACCAAAACGTGTCTCAATATTAAAATCTTCTTTTTTGATGATCAAACTATCGTGCTGCATTCTATATGCCACAAGATCTTCAATAGAAACTAATTTTAAATTAAACTTTTTAGCAACTTCCACAAGTTGCGGTAAGCGCGCCATAGAGCCATCTTCATTCATAATTTCAACAATAACACCCGCTGATTTAAAACCTGCTAAACGAGCAAAGTCTATTGCTGCTTCTGTATGTCCAGTACGTCTTAAAACGCCACCTTGTTTAGCTATTAAAGGAAATATATGTCCTGGTCTGGCTAGTTCGTGTGGCTTTGTATCTGAATTGACTAGGGATAATATAGTCTTAGCACGATCAGAAGCTGATATGCCTGTAGTAACTCCATTACCTTTTAAATCCACTGACACTGTAAAAGCAGTTTCCATTGGATCTGTATTATTAGTCACCATAACGTGTAAACCTAATTCTTTACAGCGACTTTCTGTTAGCGGTGCACAAATCAATCCTCGACCATGAGTGGCCATAAAATTGATCATTTCGGGAGTTACCTTTTCAGCTGCGGCTAAGAAATCACCTTCATTCTCGCGATCTTCATCATCAACAACGATTATGATTTTTCCCTGGCGAATATCTTCTATTGCTTCTTCAATTGTATTTAACTTTATGTTCTCTAAGTCCATTTCAGGTGTTAGTTTTGTTTTGGGAATAATTTTTTAATAATTTTTTGAAAAGGAGCTAATACAATATCCATACTTATTAATCCAATATCGTTCGTTGCTCTATACGTTAATAAAATAGCTAAAGGAGTTAATATAAATGAGGATAACCAGGCACCCATAAATGGTGTCATTCCGTTTTCTTGTGCTAATCTTTTTCCAAATGTATTGATAAAGTGAAAGGTTATAAAGATTAGAACTGCAAAAACTATCGGAAGTCCTAAACCACCTTTTCTAATAATGGCACCTAGTGGCGCTCCAATAAAAAACATTAGAAAACAGGCAAATACAATTACAAATTTATCGTAAAATGCCAATATGTGATTATTAATATTTTTCTGTTTATTCAATAATTCCATATTAGAATTGTCAATGGAATATAGTGTATTAGATATTGTGCTACTTGCTAATTGTAAGATATTAGATTTTTCTTGATTGGTATATAACGACAAAAGATCATTAGGAATCGTTTTATTTTTTTTACTAACTATGTTACTATTTTTAGCAGGATAGGTAATTTTCATATTACTATTTTCGGCAAAAGCAATAATATCAGTATTAATAGACTTATTTAATGAATCTAATGTATAACTTAACTCATTAACCGTAAGCATTGTATTGGTATTCGCCACTGATTCTTGGTTTACATCTATCTTATTTAATTCAGACAAATCAATATTTATCACTTGCTTTTTAAAAGAGCTTTTTACAAAAGGCATTTTTTCCCGATCAGCATAATTTTTTGGAACAAGATCTTCATAGTAATACCCATCATTAAGTACTAATTGCAAAATACTAGATTGCTCACTGCTTATTAATTCACCATCTTTTGCTTTTATAATTGTTTTACTGGCGTCACCTGCATTAGATTTTTTGTGAATCGTAATACCCGTAAGTGTATTTCCTTCGGGACCACTTTTTTTATTTACTTTGATGTTGTAAAAACCTACATCACTAAATTGCCCTTCTGCTATTGCCAAAGCTGGTTTGACTTGGGCTATGTTTTTTCTAAAATTTATAAATTTATATTCGGCAAAAGGGATTACATTATTTGAAAATAAAAAAGCAACAATACTTAAAAAGATGATGAAAATAGTTAAACTACGCATCGCTCTTTGGAGCGAGATTCCAGATGATTTCATTGCCGCAAATTCATAATTTTCGGCTAAATTGCCAAAAGTCATTATCGAAGCTAGTAAAATGGAAAGTGGCAAAACAAGAGGTACAATCCTTGGCATTGAAAAAGCCAAAAATTTTATAATCATTACTACATCTAAATCTTTCCCAGCTAATTCTGCTATAAACAGCCAAACAGTTTGTAGTATAAATATAAAAAACAGAATTACAAATACAGTAGTAAATGTAGTCAGAAAGGTTTTTAATAAGTATTTGTCAAGAATTTTCACCTAGTGCATTAATCTAATTTGTTGATGTAGTAATTTGGATATTTACTCCCTGCAAATGTAAATTGATTTTTTGACAAAGGTTGGTTGGTTTTAAAAGAATTAACCGTTAATGTTGTTTTTGTACCTTTTTTACCCACTTCAATCAAATTATAAATATGTTTTGTTTGGACATCGATACCAAGTAAAACTTCTTTTCTTGAGTCTTTAGGATTAGTAGAAACCAATTGTATGTATTGAATTTTTCTACCTTTTACATTTTGGATTATATCCATATTGTATCGATATCCTGAATTAAAGAAAGTAAGCATTTTAGAAGGCGTAATGGTATTATCATCTTTATCGTTTGCAGTAGATATGGTAATTTCCTCATCTTCTGGAACAATGGTGTAGGTTTTTTTTCCGTCGAAAATTCTCGTAACACCCATAAAATTCAATACATATTGATTTCCTTTCATCGTGACATTTCCTTTGCTATCTTGATTGATATTTTCTTTAGAATTGTTTAACGTATATTTAAAGTCAATTGTAATATTATCGTAACTTTTTACTTTAGCGGTAACCTCATCTAGCAGTTGTTTTGCTTTTTTATCTTGCGCTTGTGTAGCAAAACTAAATAATAACAAGGTGGTTATTAAAAAAATATTTTTTGTTATTGCTTGTAGATAATTCTTTTTGGAATCTTGATTGCTTAATTTCATTGTTTTATTTATTTTGTTCATTATTGAAAAATAGATCAAGAGAACTCATATCCAATATATTAACGCTTCGAGCTTTACTGCCTTCAAAAGGGCCTACAATTCCTGCGGCTTCTAACTGATCGATTAAGCGACCCGCTCTATTGTAGCCTAATTTTAATTTGCGTTGTAATAAAGAAGCCGATCCTTGTTGTGCATTTACAATGATCTCAGCAGCTTCTCTAAATAAAGAGTCTCTATCAGAAATATCCACATCAAGATTAATGCCACTTTCCTCACCAACAAACTCTGGAAGTAGATATGCTGTTGCGTATGCTTTTTGAGAACCAATAAATTCTGTGATTTTCTCGACTTCAGGAGTGTCAATAAAAGCACATTGTACTCGCACTACATCATTTCCATTAGTATAAAGCATATCACCACGGCCTATTAATTGATCAGCGCCTTGCGTATCAAGAATTGTTCTTGAATCAATTTTAGAAGTAACTCTAAAGGCTATTCTCGCCGGAAAATTGGCTTTGATAAGTCCCGTAATTACATTCACAGATGGTCTTTGTGTGGCAATAATTAAGTGAATACCAATAGCTCTCGCTAATTGGGCTAGACGAGCAATAGGAACTTCAACTTCCTTTCCTGCTGTCATAATCAAATCAGCAAATTCATCGACAACTAAAACGATATAAGGTAAAAATCGATGGCCGTTTTCAGGATTTAACTTACGAGCCTTAAATTTATCGTTATATTCCTTTATGTTTCGAACCATTGCGTCTTTCAATAATGAATACCGATTGTCCATCTCCACACAAAGTGAATTTAGTGTATTGACCACTTTTGCATTATCAGTGATAATAGCGTCATCCATATCTGGAAGTTTGGCTAGATAATGTCTTTCAATTTTGTTAAAAAGTGTTAGTTCCACTTTTTTTGGATCAACTAAAACAAATTTAACTTCTGCTGGATGTTTTTTATATAAAAGTGAGGTCAAGACCGCATTTAAACCCACAGATTTTCCTTGACCAGTTGCTCCAGCCATTAATAAATGGGGCATTTTGGCTAAATCTACGACAAAAGTTTCATTAGAAATCGTTTTTCCTAGGGCAATAGGCAATTCCATTTCAGCTTCTTGAAATTTGGCAGAGCCAATAACACTTTTCATAGAAACCATGGTTGGGTTTTTATTAGGAACCTCAATTCCTATAGTTCCTTTGCCAGGAATAGGAGCAATGATACGTATTCCTAATGCTGATAGTGATAAAGCAATATCATCCTCTAAGCTTTTAATTTTAGAGATTCGAATTCCAGCTTCAGGTACAATTTCATATAAGGTTACAGATGGTCCAACGGTAGCTTTTATTTGGGCAATTTCGATTTTGTAATTGCGAAGCGTATCTACAATTCGGTTTTTATTTTCTTCTAATTCTTCTTGATTGATTGTAATACCACCAGTTGAATATTCTTTTAATAAATCAATTGTTGGGAATTTGTAATTGGATAAATCCAAAGTTGGATCGAATAATCCAAAATCAGCGACTAGTCGCGAGGCTAAATTTTCTTCTATTATATCTTCCTCAGGAGCTGTTTCCACTACAAATGAATCAGACGCGGATACAATAACTTCTGTAAATGGAGGAGGTGTAACCTCCATATTTAAAGTTTTGGTAACAGGATCTCTTTTTAAATCAGATGAATTATTAATGGTAGGTTTTAAAGCTTCTTTATTTATTTCAAATTTAGAATCTGCCTTTTTTAAATGAATCTGATCCTCTGATTCCTCTTCGACTAGAGCAAATTCTTCTAAATTATAATTTGTTGATTTGGTGTTTACGGGATTATTTGCGGTAGTAGCATTGATCTGTTTTTTAGAATCATTAAAAAAGGATTGAATACTTTCTGGCGAAATGTTCAATTTAAAAATAATATAAATGATAAGTCCAAATAACAATAACAGAAATGTTCCAGTCTTTCCTATATAATCCTGAAAAAATAAATTGAGCTCATATCCCATAATTCCACCTAATTCAGGTGCTGAAGTGGCAAAAAATCCTAATAAAACGGATAAAATAACAATAACAAATAAATCCCAAAACCAAATGTCTTTAAGTTTTTGAAGCCGCAGTCCCAAAAATAAATAGATACCACTTACAAAAAATAAGCGTATAAATATAAACGCAGCAAGGCCAAAACCTTTATAAATAAATAAATCGGCTAAATAGGCACCAAATTTCCCCAGCCAGTTTCCCACAACCTCTGACCGATCACTTAATTCCTGAACGGCACTTTGGTCTTGCTGTCCATGAATAAAAAATGAGATAAAGGCAACCAATAAAGCAATAGAAAACAAAACTAATAAGGATCCTAAAACAATTTTATGTTGTTTAGTGATCCTTAGAGGTTTTTTAATATCTGTAGTTTTATCCGTTTTTTTTGTAGAAGCAGTCTTTAATGTTTTAGCCATTCTAATTTGTAATAATACCTATAAAAATAGAGGCATATATATTGTTAAACCAATTATTATTGCTGTTATTCCAGCAAAAAATACAGCTCCGGCAGCTATATCCTTAATAAACCCAATTTTTTCATGATAATCAGGATGTATAAAATCAGCTATTTTCTCTACAGCAGTATTTAATCCTTCAACACTTAGAACTAATCCGATAGCCATTGTTTGAAAAAGCCAGTCTGTTTTAGAAATGCCAAAATAAAAACCAGCAATAGTCATCAAAATTCCTATTGAAAACTGAGCCATAATGCTATGTTCAGTGCGGATTAGTTTGATAGCACCGATTAAAGCAAAATTTAAACTTTTTAGTCTACCAGTTATAAAAGTATTGTCTTTTTTAAATTCCATTAGAGTATATTAAAGCACTGCTATTGCAGCCTCATAGTTTGGCTCATCAGCAATTTCACCAACTTGCTCTGTATGTATTATTGTTCCATTTTCATCAATTACAATAATTGCTCTTGAATGTAATCCTGCTAACGGGCCTTCTGTCATTTCTAAACCGTTATTTTTACTGAAATCGCCATTTTTAAAATCAGAAAGACTAACCACATTTTCTAATCCTTCAGCGGCACAAAAACGTTTTTGAGCAAATGGTAAATCTCTTGAAATACATAAAACGGTTGTATTTTCTAATGCACTTGCTTTTTCATTAAACGCTCTAACAGAAGCTGCACAAGTTCCAGTATCAACACTTGGAAAAATGTTTAAAACAACTCTCTTCCCTGCGTAATCATTTAAACTAACTTCTGCAAGATCAGTATTAACTAGTTTAAAATCAGTCATTTTAGTACCTACTTTTGGTAATTCTCCTGATGTATGAATTGGATTTCCTCCTAATGTAATTGAAGCCATGTTATTTATTTTTTTGTGAGTTTCAAAAGTATGAAAATTTTTTAAGAATTTGTTTAGAAGTGAAGTTATAATGTTTGTCTTTTTGAGATTGATCGTCTTTTATTACATGTAAATTACAATCCATCACTAAAAGAAAAACGCACTCGTTTCCGGGTGCGTTCTAATATATATTGCTGTTTTTATTTGTCTATGGAACCTAAAACTCTTTTCATAAATGTGTTAAGTGCTTCTTTCTTATCTGTTCCTGATTTAACTAATTTATTGACTTCTAATGCACCATACATATTAGAAATTAATTCCCCTATTACATCTAACTCTTCATCTTTAAGTGAAGGAATCTCAGTCATAGCTTCAAGAACATCTATTGTTTCTATTATATAATCTTCATCATTTTCTTCTATAAATTGGGTTAAATGCTTAATTACAGGTAATTTCATTTTTATTTTTTTATATGATTATTCATTAAATTGTCCATTAATCTGGGCAAACTATTGAAAAGATTAGCCCTTTTAACAATTAAATTTTTAAACGATTTCGTTTACTAATTCAATTAAAACTTCCTGCTTGTTTGTTTGTGTTTCGTTTACCAATTTACCATTTACAAAAGTGGCAAACGTTGGTAAATTACTCACGTTAGCAAGTTTTCTTGATTCAGGAAAGTTTTCGGCATCTACTAAAGCAAAAGTGATTGCTTCGTTTTCAGTGGCTAACTTTTTAAACTTAGGTTTCATAATGCGACAATTTCCACACCAAGATGCTGAAAATTGAACGACTACTTTTTCGTTTTTCGAAATTAAATCTTGTAATGTATCGTCAGTTAATTCTATTAACATAATTTTTATTTAAGATTCCCATTTTTAAACTTTAATCTCTCAATATAAAAGTTTATTATTTTGGAATAATTATTAATTGCTTTAGTCTAAACTTCAATTATTAGAAATTCCAAATCTTAAATTCCAAATTCCGAATTGTACTGGAATTTGGAATTTTAAATTTGATTATTTCTTAGTTCATGCTCAAGTATTCAGCAGTACTAGCCCTATCAGCAGTCATTGCTTCTTTACCAGCTTCCCAGTTAGCTGGACAAACTTCACCTTTTTCTTGAATGTGCGTGTAAGCATCAACCATACGTAAGTATTCGTTTACGTTACGACCTAATGGCATATCATTTACACTTTCGTGGAAAATTTTTCCAGTTTCATCAATTAAATAAGTAGCTCTGAAAGTTACATTAGATCCTTCAACAATTACTGAATCTGTTTCTTCAGAATATTCAGTTGAATCAATATCAAGAATTCCTAAAATGTTGGATAAGTTTCTATTTGTATCAGCAAGTATTGGATACGTAACACCTTCAATTCCTCCGTTGTTCTTTGCAGTATTTAACCATGCAAAGTGAACCTCGTTAGTATCACAAGAAGCACCTATGACAATTGTATTTCTTTTTTCAAAATCTGGTAAAGCATCTTGAAAAGCATGAAGTTCTGTTGGGCAAACGAACGTAAAATCTTTTGGGTACCAAAATAAAAGTACTTTTTTGTTATTATTTACTGCCTCATCAAAAATGTTAATTTTCAAATTATCACCCATTTCAGAGATAGCGTCAACTGCAATACTTGGGAATTTTTTTCCTACTAAAGACATATATTTATATTTAAATTGTTGTTTTTTTCTACAGTGCAAAAGTACTCCATAAAAACAGATTTTTTAATAGTTATTTATGCTAATTATTTATAAAACCATAGAAAAAACTTATGACAAATAAAAATGCATTTATGTTGATCAATAATATAAATAAAGCAAAAATCCACTAAATAGTAGTGGATTTTTGTATTTACAAACGTCTAAATTAATTTGCTTTTATATCAAATCGATCGTTATTCATTACTTTGTTCCAAGCTTTAACGAAATCTTTGATAAATTTTTCTTTATTGTCATCTTGAGCATACACCTCAGCATAAGATCTCAGAATAGAATTAGAACCAAAAACTAAATCAGCTCTAGTGGCAGTCCATTTCGTTACACCACTTTTTCTATCAACAATATTATATAGATTCTCTGAAACTGGTTTCCAGCTGTAGTCCATATCAGTAAGATTTACAAAGAAATCATTTGTTAGCACTCCTTCGTTATTGGTGAAAACTCCCTCTTTCGACCCGTTATAATTAGTTCCTAAAACTCTCATTCCACCTATTAAAACTGTCATTTGTGGAGCTGTTAAGCCTAATAATTGTGCTCTATCAAGTAATAATTCCTCAGGATTTACGGTATTTTCATTTTTATAAAAGTTTCTAAAACCATCTGCAAGTGGTTCTAAATCTTCAAATGACTCCGCATCTGTCATATCTGCTGTTGCGTCACCTCGACCTGATTGAAAAGGAACTTTTATATTAAATCCTGAATCCTGAATTGCTTTTTCAATTGCTGCATTTCCACCTAAAACAATTAAATCAGCGATAGAAACTTTTTTACCTAATCCATTTTGAAGTTGCGTTAGTGCAAATAAAACTTTTTCTAAGCGTTCTGGTTCGTTGGCAGTCCAACTTTTTTGTGGAGATAATTGGATTCGAGCTCCATTAGCACCGCCACGTAGATCTGAACCTCTAAAAGTTCTAGCACTATCCCAAGCTGTATTTATTAATTCCGTTCTTGTTAAACCGCTATTAAGGATTTTTGTTTTCAATTCCTCAATTTCTGATTCAGATAATGTATAATCAACCGTAGGAATTGGGTCTTGCCATATTAGTACTTCATCAGGAACATCAGCTCCCAAATATCTATCTTTTGGTCCCAAATCTCTATGTGTCAATTTAAACCATGCTCTTGCAAAAACATCATCAAAATAAGCTTGATCTTTATGGAAACGCTCGGATATTTCTCTATAAATTGGATCCATTTTCATTGCCATATCGGCATCAGTCATGATTGGATTATTTCTTTTCGTTGGGTCAAATGCATCCAATGGTTTGTCCTCTTCTTTGATGTTTATGGGTTCCCACTGCCAAGCACCTGCCGGACTTTTTTGTAATTCCCAGTCATAGCTTAATAGTAAATGAAAATATTCATTATCCCACCGTGTTGGGTTAGTCGTCCAAGAACCTTCTATTCCACTAGTAATGGTATCAGCACCGTTTCCATTATTTTTTGGATTGATCCAACCAAAACCTTGCGTTTCAAATTCACCTGCTTCAGGCTCTTTTGAAAGTAATGAAGCATCTCCATTTCCATGCGCTTTTCCTACAGTGTGTCCGCCTGCAGTTAATGCAACAGTTTCTTCATCATTCATCGCCATGCGCTTAAAAGTAATTCGAACGTCATGAGCAGTTCTTAAAGGATCAGGTTGGCCATCAACTCCTTCTGGATTTACATAAATTAAACCCATCATTACGGCAGCTAACTTATTATCTAAGTCTCTCTCGCCTGAATATCTGGTTCCTTCACTTCCCGATTTTGCAAGCCATTCTGTTTCTTCTCCCCAGCTAATATCTTTTTCAGGATGCCAAATATCTTCACGTCCACCTGCAAATCCAAAAGTTTTAAAACCCATTGATTCATAAGCCATATTTCCTGCTAAAATCATCAAATCTGCCCACGAAATTTTATTTCCGTACTTCTTTTTTACCGGCCAAAGCAATCTCCTTGCTTTATCTAAATTTCCATTATCCGGCCAACTGTTGATTGGTGCAAAACGTTGATTTCCTGTATTACTTCCTCCACGTCCATCAGAAACTCTATAAGTTCCCGCCGAGTGCCACGCTAAACGAATCATTAGACCACCATAATGTCCCCAATCGGCGGGCCACCAAATTTGGCTATCAGTCATCAAATTTTTTAAATCAGTTTTAAGGGCTTCTAAATCTAATTTTTTAAACTCTTCTGCGTAATTAAAATCTTCTCCTAACGGATTAGTTTTTGTATCATGCTGGCTAAGGATATCTAAATTTAGCGCTTTTGGCCACCAATGTTGATTTGTTATAACAGATTTAGTGCTTTTTTCCTTTTGACTAAAAGGACATTTACTTAAGTCATTTGAAAGTTCCATATATGTTTGTTTTTGTTTATATTAAATTGATCATTACAAACTTAAGATAAAGTATCGATAAAATGATTGATTTTAATTATTAGTTTTTATCAAATCATAAGTTTTAGTTATGTAAACTGAAATTGGCGTATATGTTAAAACAAATAAGAAGATCTGTTGTAAATTGTTATAATTGAACCTGAAGCTAATTTAGTTAGTTTATTCCGCTCAAAAACAATACGTTAATGCAAAAATCGTTGGAATGATTACAAGAAAATATTGTAAACCTTATCAAACACATAAGTCATGTACGTTTTAATGATGATCTTAATTTTCAATAAGAGTAACAATTATTGTGTTTTCGTTTAATTAAGTTTATCCCAGTAATTAAGTGCGACAGTTTAATACGATAACAAATTGCTCCAAGTCTCAACTCTTTACTTCTGCCACTAATTGTCTAATTTTGATATTAAAGGCAGCAAATATCAAAGTCATAAAGGGACTAATTATATTAAAGAAGGCATACGGTAAATAATCAAAAGTAGAGACGCCCAAAGTTCCTGCATGATAAGCTCCACAGGTGTTCCAAGGGATTAAAACAGAAGAAACTGTTCCTGCATCTTCAAGAGTTCTACTTAAATTTTCGGGAGCAAGACCTTTATCTTTATAAGCTTGTGCAAACATTTTGCCTGGAACTACAATAGCTAAGTACTGATCTGAAGCCGTAATGTTCAGCGCTAAACAACTTCCTACTGTCGCAGCAAATAACCCAAAAGTGGTGTGGGCTAATTTAAGTAATGCTTGACTAATTCTAGCTAAAGCACCTATCGCATCCATAATTCCTCCAAAAACCATAGCACAAAGTATTAACCAAATGGTGCCCAGCATCTTTTGCATACCTCCTGATGTGAAAAGGGACTCTAAAGTTTTATTTTCAGTGGGTATAATAACATCAATCGTTATGGCATCCATAATACCTTTATAGGCTGATTGAATAGTCATGTGATCTACACCAGCAATTTGGTTTATAATATGTGGCTGAAATATAAGTGCAAAAACTCCAGCTAATAAAGTACCAATTAGTAGTGCAATTAAAGGTTCTGTTTTTTTTATAATTAAACCTATGACAATCACGGGAACTGCAAACAGCCATGGTGAAATTGTAAAAGAAGCTTCAATATCGGTGAGTAAAGTGGCAATATTTACATCTCCTTTTACATCAACAGATAAACCAAGTATAATAAAAAGAAGTAATGTAATAATGTAAGTTGGAATTGTAGTGAGCGTCATATACCTTATATGAGTAAACAAATCAGTTCCAGCCATAGCAGGAGCCAGATTTGTAGTGTCAGACATAGGTGAAAGTTTATCTCCAAAATAAGCTCCAGAAATAACTGCTCCAGCTACCATTCCTAAATCAAAACCTAAAGCGCCACCAACACCAATCAACGCTATACCAACGGTAGCACTTGTAGTCCAAGAGCTTCCAGTTGCAATAGATATTATAGAACAAATAATTAATGTAGCTGGTAAAAAGATAGCGGGACTTAGAATTTGTAAACCATAATAAATCATCGAAGGAATGATTCCGCTTACTAACCAAGTACCAGCTAAAGCACCTACCATAAGCAGTATTAAAATGGCTCCAACGGTTGACTTGATATTCTCAGCCACTTCATCCATCATTTTTTGAAAGGAAACCTTATTAAAAAAACCAACAATTGCTGCAACAGCAGCACCTAAGAGTAAAACAAATTGATTACTGCCGCTTAAAGCTGCATCCCCATAGACATAAACATTAAAACCTAACATGGTGATCAGTGCTGCAACAGGAATTAAGGCTTCTACAATTGATAATTGTTTATTTCTGTTAATTTCAGTATTCATTTGTTGTTATTTGAGCTTGCAATATAAATAAAAAAGTTGCTATTAGCCTAAACTGATTTTGTAAAACTGTCAATTTTTCTACTTACAATATTTTTATTCTGATAAAGACAAATAGCCTTCTTGCTCGATTATCATTTATTATATACTTACAAAGTTTTAATTGATATAGGCAGATTTCCCTCACAAACTAAATTATGAAGTAATTGTTTCGCAGCTACTTTTTGAAACTCTTCAAAATCCTGATATACTTGAACAATTCCTGTTGCTGATTTTAAATTTGGAATTACTTGAAGTGAATATGGATTCCCAAATACATATAAAATACACTTTTTGCTAGTTACTATTTTTTTTAAAAAATGTAGCACTTCTGGCTCAATGTCAAAATTGTTTAAAGGCTTGGCTTTTGGAACAAATAAAGCGATAATTAAAGTGTCATAAGGTTCAAGATTTTTTTCTAACGACTCAAAATATAAATTGTCTCCACTTTGATAACTATATTCGGGTGAAGGTAAATCCTTCACTAAAGCTTGAAAAAAGGGATTATTAGTTTTTCTATAAAGACTTAATTTAGCTAGCTTATTCTCAATTTTAGCATCAATAACAACTTTTGTATTGTTATTATCTTTGATTAGTGTAATAGAATTTTCAGCGATTTGATGATTTAAGTCAGATGTTTTTTTAAAATTAAATTCATAATCTGACATCGATTGAACAGCTGTTTCAAAATTTAATAATCCAACTTTTTGTTTGCATTTTACAATGCGATTATAGCTTTCTTCAATCCTTTCCGCGGTTGCATTTTCAAGAATTTCTTGAATTCCTTCCGCTATATTTTCTGCAAAACAAAGTATATCATTTCCAGCATTAAAAGCTTCGTATTCCAGTTGTCCTTTTTTCTCATATAAATCAGAAACACTTCGCATATTTAAAGCGTCAGAAATTACTAATCCATCATAGCCTAATTGCTTTCGCAAAAGTGTTTCTATAATGGATTTCGATAAGGTAGCCGAAGTATTTTTACCGCTATTCAATGCTGGAACGGCCAAGTGACCTATCATTATGGAATCGACATTATTCTCAATTCCTTTTATAAACGGAACTAGTTCGTTTGCTAATAATTGCTCTAAATTTTCTTCTAAAATAGGTAATCCCAAATGCGAATCTACATTCGTATTTCCATGACCTGGAAAATGCTTTAAACAGCCCAGCACGCCAGCATCATTCATACCTTGTAGATATGCTAATGCAAATTCACTAACTTTTTCTTTGCTTTCGCCAAAGGAACGATAACCAATCACAGGGTTATCAGGATTATTGTTAATATCTGCTAATGGTGCTAAGTTGTAATGAATGCCAACAGATTTAAGATCATTTCCAATTTGGTTTCCCACTTCATATAATAAATGAGATTTTGATACAGGCAAAGCACCCAATGTTATTGCATAAGGATACTGCGGTGTTTTTTCGACACGCATGGCTAAGCCCCATTCGGCATCAATACTCATTAACAGTGGAGTAGGAGCGCATTTTTGAAAACGAATGATCAACTCCTTTAAACGCTGACAGCTATCATCATTAAAAACAACTTTTGTCTTAGTTTCATAATTGGTGGCAGCAGAGGCTCTACTATGAAAAAAAGTAAGTCCACCAATGTTGTAATCCTGAATTAACTTTTCAGTTGCCTGAATATTTTCTTCCGTATCATTGATAAAAACTGCAGGAAAGAAAAATTGTCCTATTTTTTGTTCTAATGTCATTTTTTGTCTTCCTTAGTTCTTAGTTTATAGTCTGTGGTTCCCAGTACCTGCAGCTAAACTTAATGGTTAATTCGTTATTGTTCTGGCTTGGTTTATTATTTTTTTAAAAGATTTTTACTCTACATTATTATAATTCGCTTATTTTAAATAAATAATAAAGAAATTAATGACTAATATTCGAAGTAAAAATTTAGTCCATTATATGAATTTTAGAATTTAATTGTTTAGATCTTAAATTCTTCACAATAAAAAAGATTCCAATTATTACAAATGGAATACTTAATAATTGCCCCATATTCAGTATCATTCCCTCCTCAAATTCAACCTGATCTATTTTTACAAACTCAATTAAAATTCTCATTATAAAAATTAAAGTTATTGTTAAACCAAAATGATAACCATCTCCTAATTTTATACTTCCGTATTTGTATGCTATAGATACTGTTAGGAAAATTATAAAATATGAAATTGCTTCATAAAGTTGAGCAGGATGTCTTGGCAGGTTATCCACTTTTAAGAATATAAAAGCCCAAGGCATTGAGGTAGTATTACCAATCATTTCAGAGTTCATTAAGTTCGCCAGTCTTATAAACATTGCACCAAGTGGTGCAACTATTGCTATTACGTCCAATATTTTAAGAAATTTTATATGAAATTTCTTTGAATATAGATATAATGAAATAATCAAACCAATTGTTCCTCCATGACTTGCTAAACCCGCATATCCTGCAAACTCATATCCTCCATTTAAAGTTTTTTTTATAGGTAGAATAATTTCTAAAATATTTTTTGAATAATAATCAAAATCATAAAATAAACAGTGTCCTAATCTTGCCCCAATAAAAATTCCAAATATTCCATAAAAAATTAATGCTTCGTGTGCGCTATCTTTTAAGTTTTCATTCTTAAAAATCTTCTTGAGTATTTGCATACTTAAAAGTAAACCACAAGCAAATAATAGTCCATAATATTTTAGTGGAAATCCAAAAATATTAATTATTTCAGGATCAAAATCCCAGATAATGTAAAGTCCAGCCATGTTTTATTATTATTATACATTTTTAAAATAATTTGTAAATGTTCAGTAAGTTTTAGAATTAATCTTTACGTGAATGTTTTAAGTTGTCTTTTTCCCGAAATCTTTGGGAAATAGTAGAAATCGAGATAATATCAAACCAGGGATTGTTGCGATAAATACCCAAATAAAGAAATTGCCGTAACCTAAATAATCTTGAATATAACCGCTTACCATTCCAGGAAGCATCATCCCAAGTGCCATAAATCCTGTGGCAATAGAGTAATGAGACGTTTTTGACTCACCATCGGCAACATAAATTAAATACATCATAAAAGCGGCAAAACCAAAACCGTAACCAAACTGCTCTGCGATAACGGTCAAATAAATATAAAGTATCGAACTTGGATGAAAATGAGAAAGTAATATAAAACCAATATTAGGCAAATGCATCGCTATAATCATAGGTAACATCCATTTTCCTAAACCATCTCTTGAAATAGCAATACCGCCTAAAATTCCGCCGATGGTTAATGCAATAAGTCCAAAAGTTCCATAGATGAGTCCTACATCTTCGGTTTGTAAACCCATTCCACCTTGATTAATGGGATCTACTAGAAAGGGAGTTAACATCTTTAACAATTGTGATTCTCCTAAACGGAATAATAATATAAATGATAGAACTAAAACAATCTGTTTCTTCTTAAAAAAACTAATAAATACTTTACTGAAATTTTTCTCTTCTTCATGTCCGGCTACAACTGGCAACTCTGCTTTTGGCGTAGCAAAATAATTATAAATCGTTAAAATGGTCATTACAATACCCACAAAAATCATGGTGTAAGACCACGCTTGCTGGTTATCGCCAAAGCGATGCTCTAAATAACCTGCTAATAAAATAATTAATCCATTTCCTGTAAGCATCGACGCTCTATAAAAAGTACTTCTAATTCCTAAAAAAAATGATTGCTGTTCTTTCTCTAATGCCAACATATAAAAACCATCACTGGCCACATCATTAGAGGCCGATGCAAAAGCAGCAACCCAAAAGACGGCTAAACTCAAAATAAAGAAATGACTTGTAGGAATAATAAAACCAACAATTAAAAAGGCAATTGAAATAAGCAATTGCATGGTTAGAAACCAATTTCTTTTAGTTCCATATAAGTCTATAAAAGGACTCCATAGTGGTTTTATAACCCAAGGTAAGTACAACCAACTGGTATAGAAGCCAATATCTTCATTACTAATTCCTAAATTTTTATACATCAGCACTGAAACCGAAATGATGATTACATAAGGAAAACCAGATGCAAAATTTAATACGGGAATCCAATACCAGGGTCTATTATCTACTTTCATTTAAGTTGCTTATTGAATTTTGAAATTATTGTTTTAGATCTACGATTGTCGCTTGACTTTCATTACCATAATAATCGATAAATGTTATCGCACAAGTCGTATTTATATCCATTTTATACGATGGAATTATAATTTGTGTCGTATCACTATTAAATTCATAAGCTACTTTTTCAACTATTTGGCTTGGATTGCTACTATCAATTGCGGAACCAAATGGAGCTGCGTAAACTACTACATATCTTATTTTACTATATAATGGACGTTGCACGTCAAATCGTATAGAGATTGGATCCATTACTAAATTACTTGCTGCGGGAACAATAACTATATTTTTAACAGCAGCCGGCACAACTGGCGGCAATGCCGGATATTTGTATTGATTTTCACTCAGCAATTTGGTTACTTTTTGATTTTTATTTACAAACCCTTTTGCGCTGAAATAGGCGTTTCCTTGAACGTTTTTGTACGATCTTGTAATGTCAATTTGGTTTGGAATTTCAAGAGGGTTATTCCATCTTTTATCAGAATCAGCATTGATTTTGTAGGTACCGTTCCCGATATAAATAGCAGTATTATTTGAGTTTTCAGACCACCATTTTAGTAATTTAGAATACGAAGCTTTAGGATGATCCATGCTCCAATATAATTGTGGCACTAAATAATCAATCCATTTATTGTCCATCCAAGCAATAGGATCGGCATATAAATCATCATAATTGGTTTGGCCAGCTTCTGTATCTGAACCGCGAGGATCTACCGATTTATTTCGCCAAACGCCAAAAGGGCTAATTCCAAATTGTACCCATGGTTTACTCTTCTTTATAGAAACCGAAACGTCTTTGACAAAAGTATTGACGTTGTCACGTCTCCAGTCGTCAATACTCATTCCTTTTCCATATTTCTCATACGATGCCGTGTCGTTAAATTTTTCACCAGCCACTTTATAAGGATAAAAATAGTCGTCAAAATGCATGGCATCAATATCATAATTTTGTACCACCTCGTCAACTATGGTTAGTAAATGTTTTTGAACTTCTGGCAAGGCAGGATTGTAGTAATATTTTCCACCGTATTTTATCATCCATTCTGGATATTTAAAAAAGTCATGATCTGGACTGAGAGCAGCAGTATTATAATTCATTGTTGCACGATATGGATTCATCCATGCGTGAAATTCAAAACCTCTACGGTGTGCTTCAGTAATCATCCATTCTAAAGGGTCATAATAGGGTACAGGTGCTTTTCCTTCTTTTCCAGTTAGATATTTTGACCATGGAGCCAGTTTAGTTGGATAAAAAGCATCACCTACGCTTCTAATTTGGACAATTACTGCATTAAAATTTAATTTTTGATAGGTATCTAAAATTTCGATATAGTCTGCTTTTTGTTTGTCAACACTATCGCTGCTTGTTTTTGGCCAGTCTATATTGACTACAGTGGCAATCCAAACTCCTCTAAATTCAGTTTTAGGGTGTTTAACAAGTTCTTGAGCATTTAAATTCAAAAATGAGAATATTACGAAGGTTATGAATAGTGCGCTGTACTTATAATTTTTCATTATGATGTTATTTAGTAAAGTCTTCAAAAATAGTTTTTTTAGTGTGATTTATAGGTTATAAAAAGGATCAAATTTCAAGAGACAATTTGTTTGCCAAAAAGTTCGAGCTTTTATCAAATCGAAACCGACTACAATTATACTTTAAAGATTAATTTATATTTATAGAGGATCCATAAAATAATAGACCAAAAAACAGCGTAAGATAACGCGTAACAAAGCGAAGCGTTCAACGGATCACTGAACAGTGGAACTATATTATAGTCATAAATAAATTTTTGAAGATTAATTTTTTCTTGACTTACAATAGGATTTTCAACTTTAATGGCACTTAAAGCTCTTGGAATTATTCCTGAAAAGAAAAATACAATCATAGGATTCACACCCCAAAATAAAAATAATTTGGTCCATTTTTTATAGTATGAGACATCGATAATATAATATAGGATTGTCAAGCATAAGGTTGCAATTCCAGCGGTATAAATAGCGTAAGAACTAGTCCATAATGCTTTATTAATTGGAAAAACAATATTCCAGAGTAATCCTAGTACAACTAAACCAATCCCGACAAGGGTCATTTTTTTAGCAATTTGCAGTTTTGCAATTGGCATATTTAAAATTTGGCCAACAAAAATTCCTAAGACTGCTGTTGCAATTGCTGGCAAAGTGCTTAAAATTCCCTCTGGATCCCAAGTTTTTGATGATGCCCATAAATGACCATTTAGCAATAGATTGTCAAGCCAACCTGCTAAATTAGTTCCTTTTTCAAAATTAGCATCGCCAAATCTTGGTACAGGAACCAATGCCATTAAGCCCCAATAAATTAGTAAAATAGATGTTACTATAAGAATTTGTATTTTAAAATTTGATGTTAAATATAAAATGGAAGCAAAAAAATACACAATTCCTATTCGCTGTAAAACTCCTGGAATTCTTACGCTTTCAAAAGCTGGAATGCCACTATATGCCAAAAATAGTAGCGCACCGAAAATAATAAAAACGAGATAAGTCTTTATTTTTAGAGTGAAGTTCCCCAATAAGGCATACGCTACTGCAAAAGTTATGAGTAGTCGAACGATCAATAAAGGAACTCCTTCCAATGAAAATAATTCAATTCGGCTAAAGAAATTTAAAAATAAGCCCAAACAAAATATGCGAAGCGAGCGAACTAGAATTTTATTAAAAACGGCCGTATCAAAATGTTTTACTGGCATTGCAAAAGGAATTGCAGTTCCCATAATGAATATAAAAAAAGGAAATACTAAATCAGTAGGAGTGCAGCCATGCCATTCTGCGTGTTGTAAAGGAGGATAAATATATGCCCAACTTCCAGGATTATTTACAATGGTCATCAATAGAATGGTAAATCCTCTAAAAACATCAAGCGAAAGTAAGCGTTCTTTTTGCATTTTTTTTTGGTTTTGTGATAGCTGTTTATTTTCTTAATGAGGAAACGAAATTTTCCCCATCGAAACAGACGGAATTCCTTTGCGTGTTCCAAAATCAGATTTTCCACCTGAAACTGTTTCATTAGCTAAAACAGCAAATAAAATCGCTTCTTTAGCATCGCCAGAAATTCCTATATCATTACTGTTTAAAAAATGACAAGGCAATAATTCCTTTAACCATTTTACTAATAGAGGATTGTGCGCTCCACCACCTGACATATAAATAGTAAATTTTTCAATAGGATCAGTTTTATTTTTTATTGCTACATGTATAGCTTCTGCAATTGTTTCCGAGCTAAATCGTGTTAATGTCGCTAGTAAATCAGGAATAGCAATATTTTTAGTAGTAGAGTTCGCTTGTGCATTTCTAACATAATCAACATTAAAAAGTTCAGGTCCTGTTGTTTTAGGAAATGGTTTTGTAAAAAATGAATCAGATTTTAAACTGATTAAAAGTTCTTGATTTACATTTCCCGTTTTAGCGATTTCAGCATCTTTATCATACGACTTATCTGGAAAGTACAATTTTGTAAAAGCATCAATTAGGGTATTTCCAGTTCCTGTATCGGTAACAAAAACTTCTTCGGGATTGTTACTTGCGGGTAAATAAGTAAAATTTGAAATACCACCCATATTCAGCATAATCCGATTTTCTCCTTTTTTTGAAAAAAGAAAATAATCACCGTAAACTGCTAGAGGCGCTCCTTCGCCTCCTGCTGCAAGATGCTTTTGTCTAAAATCTGACAGTGTTATAATACCTGTTTTTACCGCAATATGATCGCCGTCGCCAATTTGTAAAGTAGCATTTGGAAATTTTTCTTGCTGATGTAAAATCTTTGGTGCATGAAAAACAGTTTGACCGTGTGAGGCTATTAAATCTACTTTCTCTATAGATATTCCCCATTGGTGTAAACATTTCAAAATCATATCCGCATGTAAAACTCCGATCCACTCATTTAGCAAAACTAATTTTTGGAAATCAATAGATTGTTTTGCGAATACAGAGCGAATTTCAGAATTTATATCTTCGGAATAATTAACAGTTTCAAACTCCAATAATGTAACTTCAGTTTTTTTACCAGAACCTGAAATCTCACACAAGGCTATATCTAAACCGTCTAAAGATGTTCCAGACATTAAACCAATAATGGTTCGTGTTGGTTTTTGAGCAATTTTATAAAGTGATTCTATATTTGAATTCATAATTAGAAAAATGAGTACTGTGATTAGATTTTTTTTAAACCATATAAAATATTGAAGAACATATAATTTTGTTTACTATTATCTTTAATAGCTATGTATAAATTATACAAACAATTTATTGCCGCATTTATCTGTGGCAACTCATTTAATTTAATAGCCTTAATAAAAAGAAATTTGAAATTTCACGTTCTGTTTTTACAATATGATTTAAAACTTATATGGCTTATATATTTTAAACAACGATATTATGTTCATCTAATAGTTAGTAATGTTTAAGGTTTAAATTGTTTGATTTAAATATAAAAAAACTTTTAAAGTATTTTTGTTTTGCTTTTAAACTACTTGATAATCGCATCTTGAATAATTTGTTGAATGTCTTCTCTAATTTTTTCCTTGGCTAATTTGTTTCCTTCTGTTGTTACTTCTGGATAAGTTCTATTTGATAGAAAAATATACACAATTTCAGTTTCAGGATCCACCCAAGCGATATCACCTGTAAAACCCGTATGACCAAAACTAGCTTCAGAAACGCAATTGCATGTTGGACCACCTTTCGCAACTCTTTTATCAAAACCTAACCCTCTTTGCACTCCTTCAGCAGCGTAATATGAAGTATTAAAAGCATCAAATGTTTCTTTCGAAAAATAGCTTTTGTTTCCATAATTTCCTTTTTGCAAAAAAAGCTGCATCATCTTGGCCATATCCATTGCATTAGAGAAAATTCCAGCGTGACCAGCAACGCCACCTTCCATTGCGGCAGCCATATCATGTACGTATCCTTGCACCACTTGATGACGGAAATAATTATCCACTTCTGACGGTGCAATTACATTCTTAGAAAATTTTGATAATGGATTGTATAGTGTATTATTCATACCAAGTGAGCTATAGAAGTTTTTTTGACTTAAAATTTCAAGTGGTTGCCTTGTTTTTCTTTCTAAATATTCTTTTAAAATTATAAAAGTGAAATCGCTGTATTTATATTCTTTTTTGAGCGACAACGGACTATCAGCAATAAGTTTCATAATCGTATCGTGATAATCATTTCTAATATAAAGACCATCTGCCACTTTAGTTGAAAATTGATTGTTTGCCACCTTGCGATAATACTTATCCATAGGTGAATTATCACTATTTAATGTGGCTTTGTAAAACGGAATCCAAGCTTGAAGTCCTGCATAATGTGTCAATAAATCTTTAAAACTTATTGAAGCTTTATCTGTTTTTCTAAAAATAGGTACCATCTTTTTCAGTTTAGTGTCTAATTTTATTTTGTGTTTATCATATAACTGCATCACATTAGGAAGTGTTGAAATCATTTTAGATAAAGAAGCTACATCGTATAAATCTGAATTGGTCACTTTTTTCTCACCATCATAGATTAGATGACCATAAGATTTTTGGAATATCACATTTCCTTTTCGAGCCACTAAGACTTGCATTCCAGGAGTCATCTTTGCATCGATAGCTTTTTGCGCAATACTATCAATTTTAGATAAAATTTGTGGATTCATATCCTCGTTTTCGGGAGCTGTAAAACCTAGTCTATTTAATTTTTTAGTTGTTAAACCATCATTTATTTTAAAGTGATTATTAATGGAAACAGGTAATACACCTTTTGCATCAATAGCACCAAATAATAATTCTGCTGAAACGATTTGGCTTATATCTGAATTTTGGTAAGAAATAACTAATGCTTCGATGTCATCATAATTTGTGATAGGAAGTAAGGTATATGGTTTTGCAAAAATGTCTACGATTACTTTATTTTCTTGCGCTATTTTCTGTAGCCAAGTCAGTTCTGTCTCCGTGAAATCTTGCTTAGCCCAAGTTTTGTTTATTTTATGAAAACCTATAATTACCGTATTGTATTTTTTTAACTCTAGGTTTAAACTATCAATATTGGTATTTGAAACTTCGGTTACTTCGGTATATTTTTTTAATGTTGACACAAACGAACTATTGACATCATCACCTAATTTTACGTAAGCAATTTTCTGGCTAAGGTCTTTAATAGGCAGAATTTCCTTTTTATTTTTCAATACCGTGATGGCGTTTTCATATAGTTTATAATTTAAAGCATCATTTTTAGATGGGTTAATATCCGTAATTAAATTGCTTATTTCAATAGCTTTGTACCTATTTAAACCTGCTTTAAATTTATAGCGCAATATTTTTTTTACAGAATGTGCTAGACGCTCTTCAGTGATAATTCCTTCATTATATGACGATTCTAACTTAGTCATTGCAATAGGAACATTTTCAGGACAAAGTAAAATGTCATTTCCTGCTAATAATACGGCTAACTCAAGATCACCTGGACCTTTAAAGTTGCTAGCCCCTTTCATTGCTAAACCATCGGTAATAATTAAACCCTCAAATCCCAATTGTTTTTGAAGTACAGTAGTCACTATATTATAAGATGCAGAGGAGGGATAGTTTTCTTTACTTTCCAGACTTGGAATGTTAAGATGCGCTACCATGACAGAAACTAAACCTTCATCAAACATCTTTTTGTATGGATATAATTCAATCATATCGATACGTTCTTTTGAAAAATTAACTAATGGCAATGTATAATGCGAATCAGCAGCAGTGTCACCGTGACCAGGAAAATGCTTACCAGTCGTATAAACGCCTTGCTTTTGAACGCCTTTCATCAATGCGATTGCTTTAGCGCTAACGTTAGTTTTGCTTTCGCCAAAGGAGCGATTGCCAATAATAGGATTTTTAGGATTGGTGTTGATGTCAAGTACTGGAGCAAAATTAAAATGAATACCCATTCTTTTACTTTCGGCGCCTAATTGTATTCCTACTTTTTCAATTAAATCTAAATCTTGAATGGCTCCGAGTGTCATATTCCATGGAAAAACATAAGTAGAATCGAGTCTCATACTTAGTCCCCATTCCGCATCAAGACCTATAAATAGAGGCGTTTTAGCAATGGATTGATATTCATTTGTTAATATAGCTTGGCGCACTGGACCACCTTGGAAAAAAATAACACCACCTACTTTATATTTTTCGACTAATTCTTTAATATTTTTTTCATGGACTGAATCTTTATTAGAATAGGCAGGAATCATAAATAATTGTCCTAGCTTTTCCTGAAGAGACATTTTATTATAAATACTATCAGTCCAGCGTGTTTCAGACTCCGAATCTTTAAAAAAAGTTTTTCTTTCTGATTTATTTAATGAAGTATAAACCGCTTCATTATTTTCAAAAGCATTTTTGTTTAAATAAGCTCTGTTATTTGCTTTTTTAGAAACAGCACAATTTGTAATTAGAATCAATAATGCAGCGTAAAGACTGATTTTAAAAAAATAATTTTTCATCTCATTAATTTTAACTGAACTGATTACCTTTTTATTTTTTTGATGGTAAGCAATTCATTATTCAATAATTTAATTATACTAAAAGCTAATTTTTTCAGCGCTATGGGAGCTAGTTATTAACAATCCCAAATAGGTGATCATTCCGTTGACTACTATTAATTCATTGTCAAAAACATAACCTGAAAATAAAGTTCTAGAGTATTCATTTATCAAATAGGTGAATAGCGGAGACAAAAGGCAAATAAAAGGCACCAATTTGTCATTTACATTTCTTGTTTTTTGGAATAATCCAAAAGCGTATAATCCCAACAATGGTCCATAGGTGTAAGAAGCCACTCTAAAAATCATCCCTACCACAGAGCTATCATTTATAGAATTAAAAACAATAATAACTAAGAAAATCAATGCTGAAAAACTGATATGTACTAAATGTCTAATTCGGACATTATTCTTTTTTTGTAAATTTTCTTTTTTATCCATGCCTAAAAAATCGACACAGAAGGAAGTAGTTAATGCTGTCAAAGCGCTATCAGTAGTAGCAAAAGTGGCTGCAATAATTCCTAGTAAAAATACAATTGCTGGAATTATCGAGAGATGATTTAAGGCTATTTCTGGAAAGAGCAAATCAGTTCGCGGTTTGCCAGTAATTAAGTCGATTGGTACTGCAATTCCATTTTTATTGGCATAAATGTAAAGTAAAGCGCCTACACTTAAGAAAAATATATTGATGATAACAAATATTCCAGTGAAGGTAAACATGTTTTTTTGAGCTTCGCCAATGTTTTTACAACTCAGGTTTTTCTGCATTAAATCTTGATCGAGTCCTGTCATGGCGATAGTAACAAACATTCCACCTAAAATTTGTTTTATAAAATGGAATTTGCTTCCTAAGAAATCATCAAAGAAAAATATTTTCGAATAATTACTATTTTTTACCTCTTCGAAAGCTGCAATAGCACTAAGATTCATACTATCACAAATAAAATAGATAGTCAGAAAAACTGAAGTGACTAAGAAAAAAGTTTGCAATGTATCTGTAATAATAATTGTTTTAAGTCCGCCTCTATACGTATAAGAAAAGATAAGTAATAATGAAATTAAAACCGTCATCGCAAATGGAATTCCGTAAAAATCAAATACGTAACGTTGCAATACTATAACCACCAAATAAAGTCTAAAAGCCGAGCTTACAGTTCTACTAATCAAGAATATAGAAGCAGCGGTTTTATAGCTATAAAACCCCATTCTTTGCTCTATATAACTATAAATAGAGGTCAAATTCATTCTATAATATAACGGTAATAATAATTTAGTAATGATTATAAAACCAATCGCATTCCCTATTATAAATTGAAAATATTTAAACTGTTCACCACCTGCAGCGCCCACTTCTCCCGGAACGGAGATAAAAGTCACACCAGACAAAGCTGTTCCTATCATCCCAAAAGCTACTAAATACCATTTTGAATTTTTGTTAGCAGTAAAAAATGCCTCATTACCATCATCCTTTCTGCTCACTCTATGTGATATATAGAATAATACTCCGAAATAAACAATGATAAGAATTAGAATGGCGCTTGGTGTCATTTTGTGTGTTGGTTGGCTAGTTAGTGTATAAAATTTGAGGAAAGTTTACAATGTTAATCTGCTAGATTTTTATTTTCTGCTAGTAAAACGGCTCTAACACTTTTATGTTTATTTAATAATTCAGCTGCTAACTTTTCATCAATTTTTAGTTCTTCTATGATCATTTCAACACCTCTTTGCACTAATTTTTTGTTAGACAATTGCATATCAATCATTTTGTTTCCATAGACTTTCCCTAGTTTAATCATCACCGATGTAGAAATCATATTTAACACCAGTTTTTGCGAAGTTCCTGCTTTCATACGGGTACTTCCTGTTAAAAATTCAGGACCGACTACAATTTCGATAGGGAAATCAGCTTCTTTTGAGATTAAGCTATTGCTGTTGCAAGATATGCTGCCTGTTTTGATATTGTTTTCACGAGCCATTTTCAAACCACCTATAACATAAGGCGTATTTCCTGAGGCTGCAATACCAATTACAAAATCAGCGCTTGAAATATTATGTTTTTTTAAATCTTCCCAAGCTTGGTTAAAATCATCTTCGGCATTCTCAACTGCTTTCCTAATCGCATAATCACCACCGGCAATAATACCTATCACCAGATCATGAGGTACGCCAAAAGTAGGAGGACACTCTGATGCATCTAATATTCCTATTCTACCTGATGTACCCGCTCCAATATAAAATAATCTCCCACCGTCTTTCATTTTTAGTACAACAGCATCTACCAGTTTCTCAATATTTGGTATTTGCTTTTTGATCACACTTGATACTTTTTTATCCTCTGCATTAATTCCCATGAGTATTTCCTCGGTACTCATTTTTTCAAGGTTAGCATAAAGTGATTCTTTTTCTGTATCAGGATTATTTTTTGCCATTTTTATAATATTTTGAAGGTCATAATTTTTTTATTGTTGTTGCTGTTCCTAATTTTAATAAATAAGATATTTACCGCGCATTTTTTTAAAAGCAGTTAGGTCATTCTGCCAACTAAGTCTAATATCTTTTTCGGAAATAGCGTTTTCAATTTGTGATTGCAATTTTTTAGTACCAGCCAATTTTGTAAAAAAAGCATTAAAAAATTTAGTTTTATCGCTAGTATTCTGGTAGGCTTTTATAAGCCAATTTAATTCTAATTGATTGAGTTTTTTATACGATGATAAATCTTCACCATAACATTTTACACCATTATGCATCGGTTCTTTTGCACCAAAATTTGGCTTTGGAGTAAAACTAAAATCAAATTTTTCTTTATTTAAAAAGGGCGAACCAAAAATTTGGAATTGCTTCTCTGTACCACGACCTACGCTTACATTAGTTCCTTCAAACAGACATAAACTAGCATAAAGATTTATGGATTGATCGTTTGGTAAGTTGGGAGACGGTTTAATAAGAATATTGTATTCCATTTTGCGATCATAGTTTACACACGGTATAACAGTAAGTTTACATTGTACTGCATTTTTCAACCATTTTTGACCATTAATCATTTTGCCATATTCACCCATAGTCATCCCGTGAAGCAGTGGAATAGGGTGCATCCCTACGAAACTTGTAAATTCTTTTTCTAAAAGTGGTCCGTCTATAATACTACCATTTGGATTGGGTCTGTCTAAGATAATTAATGGAATTCCATTCTCAGCACAAGCTTCCATAACATAATGTAAGGAAGAGATATAGGTGTAAAAACGAGCACCTACATCTTGTAGATCAAATATCATGATGTCAATTTGAGCTAATTGTGTTTTATTAGGTTTTTTATTATCACCATAAAGGGAGATTATAGAAAGTCCAGTTTTAGGATCTTTGCCATCTACTATATGTTCACCTGCATCTGCAGTTCCTCTAAAACCATGTTCAGGCGCAAAAATTGTTTTAATATTGATTTCTTTCTCTATCAGAAAATCAATCAAATGGGTTTTATCAGATAAAATTCCTGTTTGATTGGTAACAATACCCACTTTTTTATTTTTTAAAAGGGGTAGGTATTTAAGGTAATTATCGGCTCCGGATTTGATAGTTAGAGTGTTTGATTCTGTCACCATTTTTGGAGCACTACTACAAGCTGCTGAACATACTAAATAAAGTGAAATAAAAATATATTTTTTGATATGTTTTATCATTGTAGTATATGTTTAGTTTAGAAAATTTTATACTATTTATTTAAAAGTATAAAATTCGCATTGGATTTCTTAGTCGATCACTATTACAATTAGAAAATTTTATTTAATGGTTGTAAAGCTATTTATATTCATTTATTAAATATGAATATACTTTAAAAATTACTAGCTCTGAGTTTTTAAATCCAGAGCTAGTTTTATTAATACAAATAAGGTTGCTTATTGCCAACCTGGATTTTGCTTTAATTCCACGCCTTCAACTGCATATAAACTAATGTCATTTGTAGGGATTGCTGTTAAATAATGTTTTGGAGAAACAAATGTTCTGTTTACTGTATAAGGAATTACATAACCTTCAGCGTTCACTTTAGTTCTTGAATTTGTTCCTATCAATGAGGGTATTCTCGCTCCTAAAAATAAATCAGGATTTTTAGTTCCATCTAAGTATTCACCTTTTTTCCAGCGTAAAATGTCAGCTTTTCTAAGGCTTGTCCAGCTCATAAATTCAAGTCTTCTTTCGCGGCGAATTTCCCAAATTAGAGGATTTACAACACCTGTAATCTGCTCTAAACTAGAAGTGCGTTGTGGATCATTAATTGCTATTCCTCCCACTGATGCACCTGAACCATCAGTAGTAAGTATCGCTATTCCTGCTCTAGATCTTACTTTGTTTATAGATAAGTTTAAATCTGCGTTAGTAGCTGATCCTAGTTCTGCACAAGCTTCAGCATAATTTAAGTACACCTCGCTTAAAGTAAATATTGGCGCATCAATTTGGTTTTGAGCTATTGTAGTCACTTCAGTTCCCGTTGTAGATGGGTTGTTATATAATTGGAAAATATATCCAGTGATAGAGGTTAAACCATTTAGTGGCTTATCTGAATAAGCGTAATCAACATTTCCAAATGCTTTAGCAAAGCGTGGATCTCTATTAGCAAATACATCTGTAATAGTATTATCACCTAAATATTGACTGTTTCCTCCAACTTGTTTTATTGGTAAGCCGTTTGTAGTGGTGTAACTTTCCGCTGCAAATTTAGATAATCCACTTTGTACAGTAGATGTATTAGTATAAGCTTGGATAGAGTTTCTTAAAATAGCTGGAATATATCTTTTTGCTAAGATAACTTCGCTATTTCCTAATAATTCAACAGAATTATATAGGGCTTTCCAGTCTGGATTTAATTTATAAGAGGTATTATTCATTACAAGCAATGCTGCATCTTTTGCTTTTTGTAGATATTCATTACCTGACTGTGATAAGTTATATTTTCTAAAAGTACCTTCGTAAAGACAAACTCTACTTAATAATGTATAACCAGTAAATTTATTGACAGTCACATTTTTATCATCAACGTTTAGCATTAAAGCCGAGGCCTCTTCTAAGTCTTTAATAACATTGTTTATTACATCATTTCTACTTAAAGCTGGTTTATAAACATTAGCATCATTTTGTTGTAAAAAAGCATCAGTGTAAGGAACATCACCAAATTCTTGTACCAAACGGAAATAGGTATACGCTCTAAAAAATTTTGCAACACCTAAAAAATGATTTTTCTTTGTTTCATCCATGGCAACGGTTGGAATTCTTTCTAACATCAAATTACTACGGCGTATTAACGTGTAATAAGAGTTCCAGTTCCCATTAGTAGCATTGGCAGTTGTGTTAAAAGTAGTAAAAACATTCATGTTTAGATTATCGTCAAAATTCGACGAGTTATGGAAATAAAAATCAGCAGTTGTTCCTGCATTATTTCCGTATCCCAAAAAAGTATCATAATTTAACCAAGAGAATGTTCGGACATTATTTTCTGAGGTCCAAAAATTACTATCTGTAAACGCGTCTTCTGGTGGCGTATCTAAAAATTCTGAACAGCTAAAAGATAGTCCTGCTATTGAAAGAGCAAGTATAGATAGCTTTATCTTAGAATTGGTTATTAATTTTCTCATTTTTCTTAATTTTTTATTTGTTTTTAAAATGCAAGTTGAAGACCAACAGACCATGTTTTTGAATAAGGGAATGTTCTACCCCATGTAGCCTCAGAATCATTAATTTCTGGATCTACAGGTAAATTACCATCTTTGAAAGTCAATAAATTTAAACCTGATATATAAGGTCTAATTTTATCTACGCCTATTCTTTTACTCAAGCTTTTAGGTAAAGTGTATCCAACTGTTACACTCTTTAATCTTAAGTAAGACATATTTAGCAAATATCTAGATTGTGCAACAAAGTTATTAGATCCAGGTGCATAGCTACCAAAAGCATTTGCATCATGTTTTGGAAACGGATTAGGATAGTAAGCTTCTGTATTATCAGGAGTCCAGTAATCATTCATATTTGCATACATTGCATCTGTTCTACTATAAAAAGGTAAAACTAAATCAGAAGTAGCCCAGTATTGACGTTCACCAACACCTTGAAAGAAAGCATCTATGTCAAATCCATATAAGTTTCCACCAAGACGAATACCATATTGATATTTAGGCGTAGTGTTTCCTATAACACTCAAATCTCCTGAATCATCAGCTGTTCCTTTTCCTCTTGATATTTTTTTATCATCGTTAAGGTCTTTATATAATACATCGCCAGGTCCATATTTAAAAATCCCTGATCGTACATCTTTAAAATCTATTCCATTAACAATCAAACCTGTAGCATCAACAACATCTGTAGATTGTATTAATCTTTCAGTAGTTAGTCCCCAAATTTCTCCTAATTTTTGACCTTGGTAAAATGAACCAAGTAGTTTTGAAGAATTGTTCCATTCTGTTACTTCTGTAGTGTAATCCGATAAAGTAAGATCAGCGTAAACAGAAACATTAGTACTAATTTCTTTATTAAAATTAATTCCTAATTCCCATCCTCTAGTTCTCAAATTTCCAGAATTAGTGTTGGCTGCAGATTGTCCAAATGATCCAGGAAGAGATTTGCCAGGTGATAACATTCCTTTAGTATCTCTTTGGTAATAGTCAAAAGTTAAACCTAACATATTGAAAACTCTTAAATCTAATCCAATATCTTGTGTAGTTACTTTTTCCCATGTTAGATTAACATCTACATTTGTAGGTAAAGAAACCGATGGAGGAATAGTAGAACCACTTCCTAACCAGAATGGGTTAGAACTTGACATAATTGGTAAGAAAGCATTATTAGCAATATTTTGATTTCCAATTGATCCAATGGATGCGCGTATCTTTAAATCATTTAACCAATTACGTGTGCTTTCCATGAATTTTTCATTTGAAATTCTATATCCCGCAGAAGCTGATGGAAAAAATCCCCATTGTTCTTGTAAAGGAAATTTAGAAGAACCATCATAACGAGCATTTAACTCTAATAAGTAGCGACCGTCATAATCATAATTAATACGTCCAAAAAAGCCGGCAATCGCATATCTAGATAATGCTGGACCTTGACCTGCTCCAGCTGTAACAAATTGATCTCCAATTGCTAAATTAAATTCAGGTTTGTTTTTATCTAATAATGTATTTCTACGAGCGTAAGTTCTTTCAAATGATTGCCATTCTGAGTTCAAACCAGCTAAAGCTTTAAAGTTATGCACGCTATTAAAAGATTTGGTATAGTTAGCATATATATTAGCAACATTATTGGTGTACGAAGACTTAGACTGAGCTACAAAATCGTTACCAGTTTCCATAAGCGTAGGTTTGCCTGATACTAAATCTCCAGCTCCAGTCCACCAATCCCATAAAGGAATTTGGCCACCATTAATTTTATTACTAAAATAATTATTATTGATACTATATTCACCTATAATATTAAAGTCTGTAGTAACTTGAGCAGTCAGTTTAGCATTGATACGTGTGTCGTTCTCTATTCTCTCATTCATAGATGCATTATTCATGTATCCTGCTGCATGACGAAAAGACACTCCATTATAAGTTCCATAAGGAAAATAAGATCCCCAACGCATATAATAACCAAAATATCCATTTCCAGCAGTATCTAAACCATTGTTGTAATAGTTGAACGGGGATTTATATTCTTGCATAGAAGAAAGAACTTTAAAATCACCTGAAAGCCAAGATGCTAACTGGGTACTCATTCCCATATTCAAATTGACTCTTTGATTATTCTCTGTATTAATATTCATAATACCTTCTTGATCAGATATTCCTAAGGATACTATAAAAGAACTTTTATCGGATAAAGATCCTTGTGCTGAGAAATTATGATAAGATTGAATTGCATTTTTTTTCAACATTTCTTTATGTGGATCCCACACTCTATAGAAATATTCTTTCCCACCAATGACATCAAAATCTTCCCCTAAAATCATGTTTTTATCATTACTATTTCTAGTCGAAGCATATTTTTGTTTCCAGTTTATAATTCCAGGAAGCAATGTTTTATAGTTCATTCCAAATGACTCGGGATTTGCATTACCAGCACGAGCTTGTGCTTGAATCATAGCGGGAAGCTCAATAGTTGGATCATTAAATTCAACTAAAGAAATAGGATTGCTCCATCCATAATTATTGCTATAGGAGAATCTAACTTTACCTTTAGCGTCTTTACCATTTTTTGTGGTTACTAATATAACACCAAAAGCAGCACGAGCTCCATAAATGGAAGCGGAAGCTGCATCTTTTAAAACAGACATTGACGCAACATCTTCAGGATTTAAAAGTGATAGATCTGATGGAACTCCATCTACTAATACTAATGGAGAACCTGTAGCCGTCCCATTGATGATTGTACCAGCTCCACGAATATTTATATTGGATGATTTACCAATATTTCCCGAATTAAATGTGATATTTAATCCTGGTGTTGTGCCTTGAAGCCCTTTACTAATGTCTGTTAATGGTTTGCTTCCAAGTGCTTTCTCAATGTCGATTTTAGCAACTGCTCCCGTTAAATTGGCTTTTTTCTGCGAAGCAAATCCAACGATTACTACTTCATCTAAATTTAAAGTACTTTCAATAAGTGAAATATTAATCGATTGTTGTTCAGCAACTTTTATTTCTTTAGATGTAAATCCCATATAACTAAAGATAAGTACATCAGCATTTGATGCATTAATTAGATATTTACCGTCCATGTCAGACACACTGCTTTTTGTTGTGCCTTTAATTAAAATTGTGGCTCCAGGAATTGGAATTCCATCTGAATTGTTTGTAATTGTTCCCGTTACTGTTTTTGTCTGTGCAAAGCTGACTTGTGCTAAAAAAAACAATAATGAAATCACTAATAATTTTCTCATAATTACGTGGTTTTTTTATAGTTATTGTACAAATATATTTAATCAGACAATATAATTGCAATATTTTTCGAATTATTTTTATTTTTCTATTCAATAACGCATAAAAACGCAGAAATTAACTTTAATGTTTGTAGTACTATGCAAATTTTTAAATAATCTACTAATTGTTAATTAATTAATTTAATACATTTGTATTTAATATATCTGGAATATTATGCTAAAAGCAGAAAGACATAATTTTATTTTATCTAAACTTGCCGATGAACTTCGTGTAAACACCATTCATTTAGCCATTGACTTAAAAGTTTCAGAAGATTCGATAAGACGTGACTTAAATGAATTGCACCAGAAAGGACGTTTAGAAAAAGTGTATGGTGGTGCGGTTCCTGTTATTAATAAGCAAAATAGCGTCTTTGATTTAATAATTACAAATGAGGATAAAAAAAATGAAGTGGGTCTCAAAGCACTTTCTTTATTACATGATGGTCAGGTACTTATAATGAGTGGTGGGACCACTAATTCAGTTTTTTGTAAACTTATACCTGCTGACTTAAAGGCTACGGTATACACCTATAGTTTACCTATTGCAATGCAATTATCGCAACATCCCAATATAGATTTAATTTTTATAGGAGGAAAAATGCAGAAAAACGCAATGGTAACCATTGGCATTGATGTTCTTCAGGTTTTATCAAAAATTAAAGCTGATATTTGCTTTATGGGTGTGAGTAGTATTGATACTAATCAAGGTCTTACTGAAATGGGTTATGAGGTTTCAATTGTTAAAAAAGCGATGATCGAGTCTTCTGAAAAAGTAATTTGTTTATTCACAGCTGAAAAATTAAATACGAGAAAACCGCATGTAGTATGTGGACTAAATAAAATAGATACTATTGTAACTGATCTTGACCCAAACGACGAACGATTAACAGATTTTAAAAAAGCAGGAGTACAACTACTTTAATCAAAGGAGTTCAACTATAATTTTGAAAATATTTTATAGTATTTATTCTGTTATAACTAAGCAAAATTTTAGAACAATATATTTTTCATAATTCTAAATCAAGACTTCAATTCTATTTCTATAAAAAATTAAAATTTTAGGATTTTGAAATTCATAAATTAGTAGAAAATTTTGCAATGCCATTGATTTCCAAATTAATAAAACAGCCAATAATACATGTCTATTTCTAAAAAATTATTACAGTTATCAAATTCATTAGAAGGAACGCTTTTATATGATGAACTGAATAAAATTTTATATTCCACAGACGCTTCTGCCTATAGAATCGCACCTGTAGCCGTTGCAATCCCAAAATCGGAAAAGGATATTTCGAAAATAATTCAATTTGCGTCAGAAAATAAAATTTCAATTACGCCTCGAACCGCTGGAACTTCTCTAGCAGGTCAGACTGTGGGAGACGGAATAATTGTAGATGTTTCTAAACATTTTACTAAAATTGTCGCATTTGACCAAGTCAATAAAACTGTCAGCGTCCAACCGGGCGTAATTCGGGATGAGCTAAACTTATACTTAAAACCTTATGGATTATTTTTTGGTCCTAACACTTCGACCTCTAATCGCTGTATGATTGGAGGAATGGTTGGTAACAATTCCTCCGGAACTACTTCTATACGCTATGGGGTAACTCGGGATAAAATTGCAGAGATTAAAGCTATTTTGAGTGATGGAAGTACTGTAGTTTTCAAAGAATTGAGTTCAGCAGAATTCGTGGATAAAACAAAAGGGAATACACTTGAAAGTGCCATTTATAAAACAATATATCAAGAGTTGTCTGTTGTAGCAAACCAAATTGAAATCAAAAAGGAATTTCCTAAACCTGAGATTCATAGAAGAAATACAGGTTATGCCGTAGATATATTGCTTAATTCTGAACTTTTTGGAGGAACGGAAAGCACAATAAATTTAGGTAAACTACTTTGCGGAAGCGAAGGTACTCTAGCTTTTACTACTGAAATTACCCTTAAAGTAGATGATTTACCACCTACAAATAATGTAATGGTTGTGGCGCATTTTCATACGATACAAGAAAGTTTAGAGGCTGTTGTCATCGCTATGAAACATCATTTGTACACTTGCGAAATGATGGATGATACTATTTTAAACTGTACTAAAACCAATAGAGAACAAGCTAAAAATCGATTTTTTATACAGGGCGATCCTAAAGCAGTGATTATGCTGGAGGTGGCTTCCTATATTAGTATGGAAGATGCCGAAAGACAAGCTGATGCGCTAATTGCTGATTTGCAAAAAAATAACTTTGCTTATGCTTTGCCAAAAATTTTTGGAACTGATATTGATAAAATAAACGAGTTGCGAAAAGCAGGTCTGGGACTTTTGGGAAGTATTGTGGGTGATGATAAAGCAGCTGATTCAATTGAAGACACAGCGGTAGAATTAAGTGATTTACCTAATTATATCGCTGAATTTTCTGCAATGATGGAACGTCACGGACAAAGTGCGATTTACTATGCACATGCTGGGGCTGGAGAAATTCATTTACGTCCTGTATTAAATTTAAAAACAAAAGAGGGCTTACATCAGTTTAGAAATATTGCCACCGAAGTAGCTATTTTAGTAAAAAAATATAGAGGTTCACTTAGCGGAGAGCATGGCGATGGAATCGTACGTGGAGAATTTTTGCCCTATATGATTGGTGACAAAAATTATGAATTGCTGAAAAGAATAAAAAAAGCATTTGATCCATATACCATTTTGAATGTAGGCAAAATTGTAAATGCTTCTAAGATGGATGAAAATCTAAGAGTAGAAGCGGGTAGAGTGGAACCTGATATTCAAACCATTCAGGATTTTTCAGACAGTTTAGGGATTTTACGCCTTGCAGAAAAATGCAATGGTTCAGGTGATTGTCGAAAACTGCCTTCGGCGGGTGGAAGTATGTGTCCTAGTTATCGCGCCACACGAAATGAAAAAGATACCACTCGCGCCAGAGCAAATGCATTAAGAGAATACTTGACACATTCTGAAAAAGACAATAAGTTTGATCACGAAGAATTATATAAAGTTTTTGAATTGTGTGTAAGTTGCAAAGCGTGTGCAAGTGAATGTCCAAGTAATGTGGATGTGTCAGCATTAAAATCAGAGTTTTTGTACCAATACCAAAAAGCAAATGGTTTTTCATTTAGAAATAAAGTTTTTGCGTACAACGCCAAACTAAATGAACTTGGAAGCATTGCTCCAAAAATGACTAATTTCATAGTCAATTTACCAGTAGTCAAAAAAACGATGGGAATTGCAGCAAAACGAGAAGTGCCACTACTAGCTGCTAAGACTTTTAGAAATTGGTATCAGAAAAACAAGAAAGTAGAAAAAATCAATATTTTTCCAAATGGTAAACTATATCTTTTTTGTGATGAGTTTACTAATTTTTATGATGTTTCTGTGGGAATTGACGCCTACCAATTAATATCAGCAGTAGGTTATCAAGTTGTTATAATTGATCACGAAGAAAGTGGAAGAGCTTTTATTTCCAAAGGTTTTCTTGAAGAAGCAAAAGATGTTGCTAATAAAAATGTAATGCTATTTTCAAAATTAATTACTAATGATTGTCCGTTAATAGGCATTGAACCTTCAGCAATATTGACTTTTAGAGATGAATACATCCGATTAGCAGATGATAAAGAAAGTGCTGAAAAACTGGCTAGAAATGTATTTACTATCGAAGAGTTTTTCAAAAATGAAATTACAAAAGGAAAAATAAATGCAGATCAATTTTCAGATGAAATTAAAACAATAAAAATTCACGGACATTGTCATCAAAAATCGTTGAGTTCCATTGAGGCGACTTTTACAATGCTCAACATACCAAAAAACAGTTCCGTTACTATTTATAATTCAGGTTGTTGTGGAATGGCAGGATCTTTTGGATACGAGAAAGAGCATTACGAAATAAGTATGCAAATGGGCGAGGATACTTTGTTTCCAAAAATTAGATCAACAGCAGATACTACTGAAATTGCAGCAGCAGGAACAAGTTGTCGCCACCAAATTTTTGATGGTACAAATAGAAAAGCTTTGCATCCCGTTTCGATATTAAGAAGTTATTTAAAATAACTAACTAGGCTTAATTAATTGTCATCCGTATAGTTTATAATAGATATACTTTACATAATTAAATGAAAAAATTAGTTATTCCATAAGTAATAAAAATATTTTAGTGCGATAATTATTTAGCGACGATAGAACGGATTTTTTGTACCAAATTATATTTACAATACTTTTTTATGCAATCATTAGGATAGTAGAACTTTAGTGGGTGATTTAGCTTTTATTGTTGACAGCATAATTAAGTGCGAGATTAGATTAATCGTAAAACTTATATGCCTTGATATAAAAATTAAAATTTTAAAAAATAATTATGAAAACTATAAATATTTTAATTCTGCTAGTATTATTTCAAATTACAATGTATAGCCAGGAATCTTTAAAAAGAGAAATGCGTGCTGCTTGGATATCAACAGTTGATAATATTGATTGGCCATCAAAACCTGGTCTTTCAGATAAAGAAATGAAAAGCGAAATGACAGCGATTTTAGACAATTTACGCTCTTACAATCTAAATACCGTTGTCTTTCAAATTCGACCTACAGCAGATGCTTATTATAAATCTTCCAAAGAGCCAGCATCCCATTGGATAACTGGAAAACAAGGATTGGCTCCAGGTTTTGATCCATTACAATTAATGATTGATGAAGCTGGTAAAAGAGGAATGAGCGTACATGTGTGGCTTAATCCGTATAGGGTACAAAAAGACATCACTAAAGATGTCCTTGTTAAATCTCATTTATATTTTAAAAAGCCAGAGCTATTTGTTACTTATGGCAAAACTCGATATTTCAATCCAGGTCTTCAAGAAACCAGAAATTTTGTTGCTTCTGTTGTAGGTGAAATTGTTAGAAACTATGATATTCAAGCGATACACATGGATGACTATTTTTATCCCTATAAAATTACTGGACAAGAATTTCCAGATGAGCAAGCTTTTATTAAAGAGCATCGCCAATTTAAAGATAAAGATGACTGGCGGAGAGATAATGTTGATCTTATTATAAAACAAATAAGAGATACGATAAATGCCAATAAACCTGAAGTCGAATTTGGAATTTCACCATTTGGAGTTTGGCGAAACAAATCAAAAGATTTGGATGGTAGTAATACGATTGCAGGAGTTACAAACTATGATGATTTGTATGCCAATATTTTAAAATGGCAAAAAGAAAATTGGATTGATTATGTTACCCCTCAGTTGTATTGGCATATTGGATTTGATAGAGCTGATTTTGAAGTTTTAGCAAAATGGTGGGCTACTCACAAATATGGAGCAAATGTGTATATAGGTCTTGGAGATTATAAAATTACAAAGAAAGCTAAAGAGGTGGAATGGAGAAGCGCAAATCAAATTGTGCGACAACTGGAAATGATTCGTTCAATACCTTTACTTGATGGTTCGATGCATTTTACGGCAAACGTTTTTCAAAAGTTGGGTGATACGCTGAGAAAACCTATTGTAGAAAAACAATACAAACATATAGCATTAACCCCTGAGGCAAATAGAGTAATTAAAATACAACCTGCTCCACCAATAAATCCAAATGTTACTCAAAAATTAGGGCAAGTAACGCTACATTGGATGCATGGCAAAGACAATAAAAAATTTGTTATTTACAAATTTTCTAAAGATAAGTTAGCTGATTTATCTAACTCTGAAAACATTTATTATGTAACTACAGCAACGACTATAGAAATCTCTCCAACTGATTTTCAGAATTATGATTTTGCAATAACGGCATTAAGCGCTACACAAAGTGAAAGTACTTTAATACAATTTAATAAATAGAGACATGAAAATAAAGCTTTTATTCATAGTATTTTTTTTTAGTTTTTATACTGTTTTTTATGGGCAGAAATTAGATTTAATCCCTAAACCTGTCAAGGTAGAACAAATAGATAAGGTATATTTAATTCCAAATTCAATTCACATTACGATTGATAAAAAGTTAGGAAATAGTAAATATTTTATAAAAGATAAATTTTTAAAAAAAACTGGTATTAAGCCAATTATGAGTATTGGTAATAAGCACAAAAAGAAAAATATTTCACTTCTTATTGATAAAAAGGCAAGTATTCCTACTGATGGATATACCATGAATGTATCAGAGAATGGAGTGATAATTAAGGGAAAATCTACAAATGGATTATTGAATGGTTTTCAAACATTAGTACAGATAATTACGGCTAAAGAAGTCAAGCAAGGAACTATTCCCTATGTTAAAATTGAAGATTATCCCCGTTTTGCATGGCGTGGAATGATGCTAGATGTTTCAAGACAATTTTTTGACAAGGAAACAGTTAAGAAATATATTGATTGGTTAGCTGCACACAAAATGAATATTTTTCACTGGCATCTTACTGACGATAATGGATGGAGAGTTGAAATAAAATCAATGCCTGATTTAGCAATTAAAGGAGGTTTTAGAGGACCAGATGAAGTATTACCACCTGCATACGGTTCTGGTAATAAACGATATGGAGGGTATTACACACAAAAAGACATTAAAGAAATAGTAAATTATGCGGCAGAACGTGGGGTTTCTATTATGCCAGAAATTGAAATTCCAGGACATTCACGCGCAGTTATAGGTGCATATCCTGAGATAGGATGTGTAATTACCAAACAGACTAAAAGCGTTCAAGGCGAAGTGAACAATGTATGGTGCGTGGGGCGTGAAGAAAATTATAACATTTTAGATTCTATTATAAAAGAGTTTTCTGAGATGTTTCCTTTTGAATATATACACGTTGCAGGTGATGAGGTAAACCTTGCAACTTGGGAACAATGTCCAAAATGTATAGCCGTTATGGAAACAGAAGGTTATACAGACACCTTCCAGCTTCAAAATTATTTCTTTAGAAAAGTGGAAAAAATTGTTGAAAAATATAATAAAAAAGCAGCTGGTTGGAATGAAATTATTAAAGGAGGAGAACTTAGTCCTAAAACAGAAATTTTTGCTTGGCAAGGAATAAGTTATGGTATTGAGTCTGTAAAAAAAGGTCATAATACAGTTATGATTCCGGGACAATATACGTACTTCGATATGGCACAATCAGCAACTGAGCGTGGCCATCGTTGGGCTGCAATTATTGATACTAAGAGAGTGTATTCATTTGAACCTATTCCTGAAAATGAGTTAACGGTACAACAACAGAAATTAATAAAAGGAGTGCAAGGAGCTTTATGGAGTGAATATCTTGATTTACCAGCTCGATTTATGGAATACCAGAGTTATCCTAGGATTAGTGCATTATCTGAAATTGCTTGGTCTAATAAACAGCCAAAAAACTGGGAGGATTTCTATAGTCGATTAACTAATAGTCACTTAGGGAGACTTGCAAATATGGGAATTGCATTTAGAGATTTTCCACCTACAGCGATATATAATAAAGGTAACATAACGGTAACATTACCTTATCATGGAGCGATAGTTCGTTATAGTTCCGATGGTAAAGAACCAACGATACAATCACCACTTTATTCAAGTGCAATTCAAACTAAAGAGTATGAAAAGTACTTATTTCGCACTTTTTTTAATGAAAGCACCGCAAGCCCAACAGTAAAAGTAGAGAAATTACCAGTAGCCAACTGGAGTACGTCTAAAAAGGAAATTATAAAATTTTCAGAGATAATATCAGAAACAATAGATAAATCAGGAATTTGGTATCTCACTTTTAATCCAATAGCTGAAAGTACGGCAAACGGCGCTATTAGAGCCGTAACTCTTTATGAAAATGACAAATTAATAAATTCCTATGGAGCGGAAAATGCTCTAAAATTTAAACTACGTTTGAGATTTGCTATAGAAAATTATAATGAAAGAAATAGTTATCGTTTAGATTTTTCTGTTGAAAATAAAGAGGATAAAGAATCAGCTGCTAAAGTTAATCTGGATCATAGTCCGTATCAAGAACCAGCAGTAAAAGTGACATCGTCTATGATAGAAAATCCAAAATTTCCATTCTCTCTTTTAGAAGATTATAATATGGAAACCTATCTGCGGACTGATGTTGCTTGTGTTAGTGGTGACTGGATATTATACACTTTCAAAACACCTATAGTGTCCTCGAAAATTGATGTGTTAACTGGAATTCCAAATCACCCAAGATTTATCATTAATGATGGTCACGTTGAGTACTCTTATAATGGAGTTGATTTTATCAAAGGAGATTCATTTGATTATGGGAATGCCTCTATATTTCCCAACCAAACTGTGCTGGCAGTTAAAATTGTAATTACCGGAACCAACAACGAGGCAATTATGGCGGCACAAGATTTAAGAATTAATCCTTAATAAAATGAAAAAAATAATATTTGCAACCGTTTTTATTTTGGTACTTTTATCAATAACTGGTTGCAGTTCTTTAAAAAAGTCGAGTAATGTTTTCAATGTTAAGCAAAATGAAGTCTATATTGATTCAATTGTTAATAATGCTTTAAAAGAAGGTTTTTTTCCAGGTGCTCAAATTATAGTAGGTAGTAAAGATTCTATTTTTATTTTGAAAAATTATGGTCATCACGATTATTCAAAAAAAGCAACGGTTAAGTCAGAAGATGTATATGATTTAGCTTCTATGTCTAAAGTTTTAGGTGCAACTCTTGTAACGATGCGCATGGTTGGAGACGGTAAAATTAGTTTGAATGAAAGATTAGGGAATGTAGTTATTGAGTATAAAAACACTGCTATCGCTGATTTGACTCTATTTGAGTTGTTAACGCACACTAGTGGTTTAAAACCAAGCATTACGTTTTATCAAAGTTTACTCTCCACATCAGATGGATTACCTCTTCTCACTAACGAAAAATCAGAAAATTATCCTCTTCCATTTGATAATATGTATGTAAATAAGAATATTCTTTTTGATGCTAAGTATTTAGCATTCGAGCCAAAAGATAATTATATTCAGATATATAGAAATATGTGGTTAAATCCAGAATTTTATCAATCAGTTTACAAAAAAATTAGTCAAGCAAATACTAACATACGAGGTAAATATTTATATAGTGATTTAAATTTTTTGCTAATTAAACAATTTATTGAGTCTAAAACGAATTATACATTAGACCATTTGGCAAATGAAATTTATAAAGAATTAGGAATTAAAAATATTGGATATAATCCCTATAATTGGACCACTTTTGATGATATTGTTCCTACTGAAATTGATAATTATTTTAGAAGAGATACAATTAATGGATATGTACATGATGAAGCAGCCGCAATCTTTGGTGGTGTGTCAGGTAACGCGGGATTATTTGCAAACGCATCATCTGTATCAGTAATTTGTCAAATGCTATTGAATAATGGAAAGCATCAAGGAAAACAAATATTAAAATCAAAAATCATAAAAGAGTTTACATCTTCACCTTTAGGTAGAAAAGGAATCTATAGAGGACTTGGATTTGATAAGAGAAAACCAGACAATATTTTTACAAAAAATCAATATGGTCACACTGGTTTTACTGGTACTTTTTTCTTTCTGAATCCTGATTCTAAAAGGTATTTAATCATTTTAACTAATCGTGTAAATCCTATTCGAACCAATAGATTAATGTATAAAGATAACTTTTCGTCTAAAATATGGAAACAAATAAATAATTAAATGATAGTGTTGAGTTCTATAGAATGTAAATAAATTGATTATGAAAACATATTTTTAAGTAGCTTACTTATTTTATCCTTCGCTTTTGCACAAGATATAAAAGTAGGAGCTAAAAATTACTTAACATATTTGCCTCTTCTAAAAGGGAAAAATGTGGGAATTGTCACTAATCAAAAAGGTATTATTAATAGTAATATTCACATAGTAGATTTTTTAATTTGACCGCTTTTTAAATTACAGCAGCAGGAACAAGCTGTGTCACCAAATTTTTGATGGTATAATAGAAAAGCTTTGCATCCAGTTTCGATATTAAGAAGTTGTTTAAAAACCAATTAATCTGCTGTTCATTTTTTATTAATTGACTACATACTTAATAACAGTAATCTTAGTTGATCTTAAAATAAATACTAAAGAATTATAAATCAATTAAATATTTTGAGCAGTATAAATACTAATCAGCCATAACATGAAAAAAATATTTTTTACAACGCTACTTCTATTTGTAATGCTACATAGTAATGCAGCAAAGATCGACACGATTCAAGTGTACAGTACTGTCATGAAAAAGAATATAAAGTCTTGCATTATCACTCCTGATAGTTATAAAAAGACAAATAGCAATTTTCCAGTAGTTTACTTATTGCATGGATATAGTGGAAATTATGCTACTTGGGCCAAAAGTTTTGCAGCTGTAATGAAGCAGGTTGACAACTATAATTTCATAGCTATAGGTGTAGACGGAAATTATTCTAGTTGGTACTTTAATAGTCCCATTGATCCCTCATCTCAATATGAAACGTATATTATTGAAGAGTTAATTCCCTTTATTGATCAAAATTATAGAACTAATGCTAGTCCTAAAGGTAGAGCCATCAGTGGTCTTAGCATGGGCGGACATGGAGCTTTGTACTTATCATTTAAACATCAGGACGTATTTGGGGCTGCGGGAAGTATGAGTGGGGGAGTGGATATTCGTCCGTTTTCAGAAAATTGGGATTTAAAAAAACGATTGGGCTCAATAACAGATTTTGCTGAAAATTGGGAAAAAAACACAGTAATTAATATGCTCAATTTAGTAGAAAGTAATAAACTAAAACTTATTATAGACTGCGGTGTTGATGATTTTTTTATCAAAGTTAATAGAAATTTACATCAAAAGATGCTAGACTTAAAAATTAAGCATGATTATATTGAACGTCCGGGAGAACACAATGGCGAATATTGGGAAAACTCATTAAAATTTCAATTTTTATTTTTTAGTAATTTTTTTAATAATATCTCAAACTAAATAAATACTTCATTATGAAATATATATTTTCTAAAATTCTATTGCTTGTTATCATTTCAACTTGCTTTGCACAAAAGTCAACGGAAGTTCCAGAAATTAAATTTGTTCATCTTACTGATTTACATGTGTCTGTAGGCAATGATAATGATGTTTTACTCCAAAAAATTATAAAAGAAATCAATGATTCTAAGAATGACTTCGTGGTTATAACTGGAGATTTAACTAACCGAGGGGATGATGAGGAGCTCAATCGTGTGTATACTATTCTTACCGATTTAAAGCTGCCTTATTACATTATTTCTGGTAATCATGAAACAACTTGGAGCGAAAGCGCAGCCTTGACTTATAAAAAATTATGGGGTGCAGATCGGTTTGCGTTTTCAAAAGGCGATTATCTTTTTGTAGGATTTGCATGTGGACCTTATATGAAAATGGGAGACGGTTTTGTAAAAAGGGAAGATATACTTATGCTTGATAAAACCATAAAAGATAGTTTAAAAGATAATATTAAAAAAGTATTGACTTTTTCTCATTATCCGCTAGACAATAGTCTTAGTAATTACAAAGAAGTACTTTCTGTTCTAAAAAAATATCCTACCGTAGCTAGTTTTTGTGGACATGGACATACCCAAAAAAAATATGATTTCTCCGGGTTAAGTGGGCTTATGGGGAGATCGATAATTTCAAAAGACGGACAAACTAAAGGTTATAACGAAGTGGTAATAAGCAGCGATAGCATTAGTGTTTATCACAAAGAAATAGAAAAAAACGCTGTATTTGCGCATTCAGTTTCTACAAAACCATCCAAGATTATAATCGATAAAAGCACGAAGCATAATGAATTAACATCTTTTGTCAATGATATAGCATCCATTTATACGGTTCCATCTTTTGATAAAAAAAATATTTATTTCGCTAATTCACTAGGATCAATTCAGTCAATTGATTTGAAAAATAAGAAAATAAATTGGAAAATTGAGACAGGCAATTCTATTTATTTTCAACCACAAATTAGCAATAGTAATCTAATAGTTGGAACAATTGAGGGAAACTTAGTAGGTTATGATAAAAGATCATCAAAACAAAAATGGAAAACTGCTGTTGGGGGAATCTTAGTAGGATATCCAAATATTGAGAACGAAAAACTGTACACCGCGAGTTCAACAAAATTCATTTGCATTGATATTAATAATGGAAAAGTAATTTGGGAAAATAAACTACCACAATCCTACTCACAAGGAAAACCGCTAATTCAAGGGAATGCCATTATTTTTGGAACATGGGATACTTATCTCTACTGTTTAGATAAAAATACGGGCGACCTTTTATGGAAGTGGAACAATGGCAATGAAAAACAAGAATTATATTCTGCAGGAAATGTTGAATTAGTTTCCTCAAAAAACCGACTCTATTTTGTAACGCCTCAACGATTTTTAACAATTTTAGATATCAATACAGGAAAATCTTTATTGAGAACTTCCAAATGGAAAGTACGCGAATCGATGGGCAAGAGTCAAAATGGAAAATTCTTTTATGCTAAAACAATGGACGGCGAATTGCTACGCTTGCCTCTCAACGATGATATAGAATTGACCGAGGAAAATTTAATAACTCAAAGTAAAGTTTTAGATTTAAAAATAGGATATGAACACAATCCAGCAGCAATATTAGAAAATAACGGTAAAATTTATTTAGGAAGTCGTAAAGGTGAAGTTGTAATTGTTGATGCTGAAAAATTTGAAGTTTTGAAAACAGTGCATTTAGGCACTTCAAGTATAAATGGCTTTACTACGGATAAGAATGGAATTGTATGGACTTCGCTTATTGAAGGCAGCATTTTTAAATTAGATGGATCTATATAATTTAATAAAAATTAAAATCAATTTAATCAAAAGTTACTGTTTATAATTTTTTATTTAGATCTTGCTGCGTCAAATTACGAGTTACAATTAACTGCGATAAGCATCAAAATCTATAGTTTTAAAATGAAAATATTACATACTGCCGACTGGCATTTAGGAAAAAAGTTAAATCATTTTTCTCGCTTAGAAGAGCAAAGGTTGGTAATGGATGAAATATGCACCATTGCTGACGATCAAAATGCGGATTTAGTTATAGTTGCCGGCGATTTATTTGACACTTTTAACCCTCCAGTTGAGGCTGTTGATTTACTTTATAAAACCCTAAAAAGATTAACTAATAATGGAAAAAGACCTGTAATTGCCATCGCAGGTAACCACGATAGTCCAGATAGAATTGACTCGCCAAATCCCCTTGCACGAGAATGCGGAATTCTATTTGTAGGTAATCCAGATATGACTATACCGAAAATGATAATCGAAAATGGCTTTGAAATCATACAATCAGAAAATGGGTTTTTGGAAATTAAATTACCGTCATATAATTTCCCAGTTAGAATTATAACTACCCCTTACGCCAATGAAATGCGACTAAAAACTTATTTAGGGAGTGAGAATAAGGAAGATCAATTAAACAAATTATTACAGGATTCATGGGCTAAACTGGCCGATAAATATTGTGATACAAAAGGCGTAAATATATTAACCACTCATTTATATATGCTCAAACGTGGCGGCGAAATCCTTGAAGAACCTGATGGTGAGAAACCATTAAAAATAGGAAATGCCGATATTATTTACACTGATTGTATTCCGCATCAAATTCAATATACTGTTTTAGGACATTTACATCGTTTTCAAAATGTAGGTGGTCATAACAGTCCTGTAGTGTATTCAAGCAGTCCATTGTCGTATAGTTTTTCAGAAACAGGTCAAGAAAAAAAAGTAGTTTTAATTGAAGCTGAACCCAACAAAGCGGTTCAGTACACTGCAGCTCCATTGCAGTCAGGAAGAGTTTTGCATAGAAAAAGATTTGAAATTATTGATGAAGCTGTAGAGTGGCTGTTAGCAAATCCATATTGTTTAGTTGAGTTAACTCTGGTTAGCGATACTTTTTTTGCCACTCTAGATTTAAAGCGAATTCACGAAAGCCATGATGGAATTATTTATATTATTCCAGTTATAAGTAAAGAGAATGAAGAACAGCAACAATCTTTCAAAGTAAACTTAGAGCAGGACATGCAAGGCTTATTCAAAGACTATTTTATTTCTAAGTACAAACAAGAACCTAATACTGAAATATTAGATTTGTTTAATGAAATTATTGAAAGTCAATCTAAAAATCAATAAAGAAAGTAGTTATGTTACCATTAAAATTATCTATTGCGGGTTTATATTCTTATCAGAAAAAACAAACTATTGATTTTGAAGAACTGACTGATGCTGGTTTATTCGGAATTTTTGGCGCTGTAGGTTCTGGAAAATCTTCAATTTTAGAAGCCATTGGTTTTGTGTTGTATGGTGAAACAGACCGTTTAAACAAAGCCGATAAGCGCGCTTATAACATGCTCAATTTACAATCTGATCGAGCCAATATCGAATTGGAATTTCTAAATTATCAAGAACGAAAATTTAAGTTTGTGGCTGATTGGAAACGAAAAAAGCGTTTTGAAGAAACCACTTCTATAGAGCGATTGGCTTATGAATGGAAAGAGGAGCAGTGGATCCCGATGACCTCTGCTGATGCAACGATTATTATAGGTCTTACTTATGAAAACTTTAGACGTACCATTATAATTCCGCAAGGAAAATTCAATGAGTTTTTAAGTTTAAAAGGCAAAGAGCGATCTGATATGATGAAGGAGATTTTTTATCTTCAACGTTTTGATTTGGCTTATAAAGTTTCAACTGCTCAAAGTGTAACAAGGACAGAATTAGATCAATTAAAAGGCGTTTTATCAGGTTTTGAATCAGTTTCAGCCGAAGCAATTTCCGTTTTAGAAAATGAAGTTGGTGAAGCCGCTACTGTATTACAAAAAAATAAAAGTGAATTGAGTTTAGTTGAAATAGAACTCAATGAGTTAATGCTCCTTAAAACAAACTTTGAAGATTTAGAGAAAAAGAAAATCCAACTTTTTGAATTGAATGTTGAAAAAGAAATGATCGATTCGCTACAATGTGAAATAGATTTATATGAAAAAACAGAACGCAATTTTAAATCTAATTTAATCACCTTAAAAACGGAAAGAACAGCTTTAGAAAAATCAAAAGAAAATAAAATTGTAACTGAACATAAAAGGCAGTTATTAGTAGATAGTGGATTAAAAAACCAATCTGCTTTAGAAATTTTACAGCCAGAATTTGAAAATTTAGACAATTCAAAAATCAAAGTTTGCGATTTAGAATCCATAGAAAAAATTATAAATTTAAAGAAGGAGTTAGTTACTATCGCTGAAAAACTAAAGGCAGAGGAAAACTTATTTTTAGATAGTGAGAAAAAAGAAAAAGCACTAATTTTTCAATTAGAAAGCATTGAAAAACAATTGGGCGACGCTAAAAAAATTCGAGTAGATACCTCTTTGTTATTTGAAATAGAAACATGGTATCAACAGCAACAAGCGTGGAAAAATAATCTTGATGAGAATAAAAAGAAAAATGATTTACTTCAGCACGATTTAAAATTAAAAACAGCTGCATTTCAACTTTTAGAATTACCATTTGAAAGTTGGAATAATGTTTTAAAAACTAATTTAGACAAAGTTACACTCGAAAAGGAAAAGGCAGTAGAAATTAGGACAAATCTTTTAGTTTCTAAAGAGCTACTTCTTTTTGTTGAGAATTTACATGATGGCGAAAATTGTCCGCTTTGTGGATCAGTAGAGCATCCTAATATTATGCATGGTGAAGATGTTTCGAATCAATTAGCTATAATCGCTAAAGTTATTAATAATTTAAACGATCGAGAACTGCAGATTAGTTTAAATAAAGCACAATGCGAAAAATTAGAATTTGAAATAAATCATTTTCAAGCGCAAATAACAATAGTAAATTCGGAAAGAGAAAACGTCCAAAATAAACTAAAAATTCATCTGACAAATTTCATTTGGAAAGATTTTGATCCCAGCAATTCTCAATTATTTGAATCTACAAAAAAACAACAACTACTACTAGAAAAAACAATAATAGCCTTAGAAAATGATGAGAAAAAGATTCGCAAAGAGTATGAAAGTATAACCGATCTTCTAAAAAATAATTACAAAAGTAAAAACGAACTTGTTACTTTACAAGCGGTTAAAAGTGCTGCTATCGATAATGAGCAGTGTCAAATAAAAATACTTTCTATTGCCGAATACGAAGTAATTGCTGTAGCATCAATTCAAGCTCAGAAAACGGCAATACATAATAATAATCTAAAAACAGCGAAAGATTTTCAAATTTTGAAAGAGCTGATTGCTAAAGAAAATCAAGATTTGGCGATGCTTACAGGAAGTTTAGCAGAAATACAATTGCAAGTTACAGAATATAAAAAAGCACTTGAACTGACTCAAAAAACTATTGCAGAATTGTTAATCGAACATAACTTTTCCTCGGTTGAAGAAGTTAGAACTATTCTATTAAAAAATTGGAATCTTACACTTGAAAAGGAAAAGGTAAAGTTATTTACGGTGAACTTATTGACTGTTACTAATGCGGTGCTAGAAGCAGAAAAACGGATACTAGGAAAAACATTCGACAATAATATATTAGAGGAAAAGAAATCACAGTTTTCTAGTTTCAAATTACAATTTGAAAATCAATTAGGATTATACTCCACTTTAAATGATAACTTATCAAGAATCAACAAACAATTTATAGAAAAACAAGATTTATTAGCTCAATTTGAAATGGTGAGTACACGACATTCTAATCTAGGCATATTATCGAATATGTTTAATGCGAGTGGTTTTGTCAATTATGTTTCTAGTATTTACTTGCAAAACTTAGCTGATGTTGCCAACATTCGTTTTCACCGAATGACTAAAAATCAGTTGAGCTTGACTATTAACAGCGCTAATGAGTTTGAAGTGATTGATTATCTTAACAATGGCGCATCACGAAGCGTAAAAACACTTTCGGGTGGTCAGGGATTTCAGGCTTCCTTGTGTTTAGCTTTAGCATTGGCGGAAAGCGTTCAATCCTTAAATAAAAATGATAAAAATTTCTTTTTTATCGACGAGGGTTTTGGAACCCAAGATCAAGAAAGCATTTCAATCGTTTTTGAAACACTGCAGTCCTTGCGAAAGGAAAATAGGATTGTAGGGATTATTTCGCATGTAGCTGAATTGCAAGAGCGCATTCCAAGATCTATAAATGTTACAAAACAGGATGAAAAAGGTAGTATTGTTACCGAAAATTGGAATTAAAATTGAAACTTTATTTATAAAAGTAGTGCCTATTATTTTAGGCACACTTTGCCACACAAATCGGAGTCGGAGCAGCTCCGCTTATTACCCTTGGACTCCGCATAAAGTGACAGAGAAGTAAACTTGATGTTCTTTCCCATAATATCATCATATTTTATGAACTAATTGTCCTTGAAAGATTCCCTCTTAAATGATGTTGACAAAATCATTACATTTTACCAATCCAAACCCCAATATAAGAAGAAATAGGCGCTTTGTCCTTTTATTTCTAATGACTTCAATATCTTGACGTAACAAAATTATATTCTTTGTTTGCTACAATCATAATTACAATTCCCTATTATCTAAAAACTAAGAATTTTCTATAATTCTTACTAAAAACTTGGCTTTAAATAGATAATTCGAAACACATTTAAACATTTGTGTCGTTTATCTGTGATTTATACAACTATTCAATTAAATCGTATAACTAATTTTAAGCTAATAATTTCAACTTTGTAATACAAGCGTACTCAAATTTTCATTTTTAAAAGCTAAAATAAAAACTGCGCGGCAAGTAACAAATTTCCTTGTTACCACTGCTAATTTTATTTGAATCAATAGTGGCAATGATATTCGCTTAGTAAAAGGAAATATATAATGACAATTTTCAGTAAAATATAGTTTGTTTAAAAGGTCTAAGCTTAATAATTTACAGTAATCCTTTTTAATAACAATTAGAACATATTTTAAATAATGGTTCATTTATTAAATTGATTTTCAAATAATTTGTAAAATCTATATAGAGATAATACTTTAAGGAAGCGATGTTAAAAGTAAAAAAGGAAGGTATAATTTTATCAAAAACAGCTCTCTCATTTGAAAATGACAGTGTATTAAATCCAGCGGTTATGCAGGAGGGAAACATTTTACACTTATTATATAGAGCGGTTCGTCGAGGTAATTATTCGACAATAGGATATTGTAAACTTGATGGTCCTTTAAATATTGTACAACGCAACAATACACCTTTATTAATTCCATCTTCTGCTGAGGCCTCAGCAGGAATTGAGGATCCAAGAATTGTAAAAATCGAGGGTGTTTATTATATCACGTATACTTCTTATGATGGAGTGAATGCGTTAGGAACATTGACCACATCACGGGATTTTATGACATTTCGGAATAACGGAATCATTGTTCCAAAATTCACATTTGATGAGTTTAAGCGTTTAGCAGAGTGTAATAATTTAGTAAATAAAAAATATTTTCGTCAGTCAAGACATTTTGATCGTAGTAAAAAAGTTTTTATTTGGGATAAAGATGTAATATTTTTTCCAGCTAGAATTAAAGGGAAATTAGCTTTTTTACATCGCATTCGCCCTGGCATTCAGCTTGTTTTAATAGAGAAATTAGAGGATTTGACCGTTGGTTTTTGGAATAACTATTTTCTGCATTTTGATCAACATATTATTTTAGATCCTATTGGAAATCAGCATGAGTCCAGTTTTATAGGCGGTGGTTGTCCTCCCATTGCTACTGAATATGGTTGGTTATTGATTTATCATAGCGTTCAAGATACTTCCCAAGGATATATTTATACTGCAGCAGCAGCATTATTGCAACTTGATGATCCTACGGTGGTTATTGCACGATTAAAAGAGCCATTATTCTCGCCAGATTTAGATTATGAGAAGGATGGAATTGTTTCTAATGTGGTATTTCCCACTGGAACTGCATTATTTGATGACACTTTATATATTTATTATGGTGCTGCCGACAAACAAATAGCCTGCGCATCCTTGAGTTTAAAAGCATTATTACAAGAACTTTTATTAAATACGATCCATTATGAGAGCTAATATTTTTCCAAACTACAGTAAATCAGATATTACTTTTAAATCAGATAAAAGTAAATATAAAGAAGACAATTTAAGAAAGAATTCAAATGATCTTAAATACGATCCACTTTCAAACAGTGATGTTAAGCTGCCAGAAATAGTAATAATGACTTCTTATCCTCCTAGAGAATGTGGTATTGCCACTTATTCTCAAGATCTTAAAAATGCAATTCAGCAAAAATTTGGTAGTTCTTTTACAATAAAAATTTGCGCTTTAGAAGCTGGAGAAGTAAATCATCAATATCCTAAAGAAGTTAAATATAGGATCAATACTCAAGAAGTGCAGAATTTTACAACCTTAGCCAAAAATCTCAATGCTAACAAAAATATCTCAATGCTCTTTTTGCAGCATGAGTTTGGTTTATTTGGTGGTAATTATGGAGAATATCTATTGCCATTTCTAAAAAAAATTACAACACCTGTATCAACTACATTTCATACTGTGTTGCCAAATCCAAACGACAAATTAAAAAGTATTGTACAGGAAATTGCATACTATTCTGAGAGTATAGTAGTGATGACCATTTTTTCAAAACAAATTTTAATAAAAGATTACGGTATTTCTATTGATAAAATTACGGTCATTGCTCACGGAACCCATTTAGTAGCGCCAGTTGATAATACAAAACTTAAATTAGAGCATCAATTTAATGATAAAATAGTTTTGTCAACATTTGGATTACTGAGTGAAGGAAAAAGTATTGAAACTGCTTTAATGGCCTTACCTAAGATTATTAAAAAATTTCCGAATGTTTTATATTTAATAATTGGAAAAACACATCCTGAAGTATTTAAAAATGAAGGTGAAAAATACAGAGAGTCTCTACAAGACAAAGTAAAAGAGCTCAAATTAGAAGATAATGTCAAATTTATAAATCATTACTTATCATTAGATGATTTGATGCATTATTTACAACGAACTCAATTGTATTTTTTTACTTCAAAAGACCCAAATCAAGCAGTTAGCGGAACATTAGCTTATGCAATGGCTTGCGGATGTCCTGTGATCGCGACACCCATTCCACATGCAAAAGAATTTTTGATAGGTGCTGGTTTAAATTATGATTTTCAAGATTTTGATCAATTGGCAAACAAAACAATTAGAGTACTGAATAGTCCAAAACTATTAGAAAAAATGCGATTGAGTGCTTTACAGAAAATAAGCTCTACATCTTGGGAAAATGCCGCAATTGCTCATATACAGTTAGTCAAAAATTCAAATAAAAAGATTGAACTAGTTTACGATATGCCTAAAATTTCTTTAGATCATATCAAAAGAATGACTACTAAAGATGGCTACATACAGTTCTCAAAGATAGCTGTACCTGATATTTCTTCTGGATATACGATAGATGATAACGCTAGAGCATTAATTGCAGTTACAAAACATTATCAATTGAATAAAGACCCTGATGATTTAAAATTAATTCAAATCTACCTAGATTTTATACTTTTTTGTCAGCAAAAAGATGGATCATTTTTAAATTATGTGGATGTAAATGGAAAATTTACAGCTAATAATCATAATGAGAATTTGGAGGATGCTAATGGAAGAGGAATTTGGGCATTGGGTGAATTTAGTTCTTTTCATAATTGTATTCCTGCTGAGTTAATTGAAAAAGCAAGAACTGGACTTAAAAAAAGTTTGAATACTATTACAACCTTTAAATCTCCAAGAGCCATTTCGTTTTCCATAAAAGGATTATATTATTATAATTTGGAAATACAAAATAATGAAATTACACAGCTCATTACAACCTTAGCTGATAATTTAGTTTCAAAGTATCGCGGAGTTTCAGATGAGGAATGGAAATGGTATGAGGAATATTTAACTTATGCTAACAGCATTATTCCAGAAGCAATGTTATTTGCGAGTTTAGCGACAGGAAGTAAATTATTCAAAAATATAGCTAAAGATTCATTTGATTTCTTACTATCAGTTATTTTTACGGATACTCAAATTAAAGTGATATCCAATCAAGGTTGGTATCAAAAAGGTCAATCAGTACATCAATATGGTGAACAACCCATAGATGTGGCTTATACAATTCTTGCTTTAAGAACTTTCTTAGATGAGTTTAAAGAGAATTCGTATCGCGTCAAAATGAAGATTGCATTTGACTGGTTTTTAGGTAATAATCATTTAAAGATGATCATTTATAACCCAAAAACAGGTGGTTGTTATGATGGATTGGAAGAAAAGAAGGTAAATCTAAATCAAGGTGCTGAATCTACTATCAGTTACTTGCTTTCAAGACTTACCATGGATGAAATTATGTCATCAGCAATTGAAATAGCAAATAAAAGTGAAAAAAATAAAGTAAACGAATATAGCAGTAATCATAATTAAAAATCAACTGCTGTTGCTATATGATGACGTAAATCTTAAAATTATGAGCTCGATATTTATTCAAGCTCATTTTTTTTTGATATCGTAAACTTCGATAAATAAATTATTGGATTGTTTAGATTTTACATCTATTATTACTTCATTTCATATTAGCAACTAAAAAATAGCAAAGATTTAAATTTTTTAGTGTGATATAATTCAATGTCAATTATAATGTGCTTTTAATAACTAAGCCTAAAAAGAGGTGACATTATATCTATCGATTTTCATTTTTTAGCCAATACGAAAGCGCAGGAATAGTGGATGTGATACCAATTACAATCGCGTCAGATTTTAATTTATATTTTCCTTGTAAAACTCAAAATATAATAAATATTTATAAAAATTGTCTTTAAAACTGTAGATTTTATGGTCAGAAGTAGTATTTTTATTTGTAAATTAGCAAATAGTAAGATCAAAATAAATAACTAAAAAATTGTATTATGAGAAATTTAGCTGTCTTAGGTTTATTGATAACTTGTGTTAGTTTTCAAAGTTGTAAAAATGATAAGAATGAAAAAAATGACAAAACACAAGAAATAGCAAAAGCTACAAGCGTAAATTGTTACAAGGCGGTTTATGAGCAAGATACATTAGATTTGAAAATAAATACTTTTGAAGATGGAAAAGTAACCGGTACAATGGAAATGGCAATAGAAAATATGCCAACAAAAGTCGGGGAATTAGTAGGTGAGACTAAAGGCGATACCATATTTGCCAGCTACACTTTTATACAGGGAAGTAATAAAGAGAAAACGTTTAAAAATCCAATGGCTTTTTTAAAACGCAATAATCAACTGATATTAGGAAATGGTCAAATCCAAATAACTTTAGGGGCTTCGCACTTTGTTAAAGGCGAACCAATAGATTTTGATAGTGTAAAATATAAATTTGATCCAGTGGATTGTAAGTAAAAAACTTCATTTTATTTAAAGATGTTAAATAGAATTTCTTTTTTCAATAATATTTATATTTTATCATAACCTACTTTATAATGGTTCATTTTACTTTAAAAATTATCCATTTCAAAACATAAAAAAACCCCAACAACTGTTGGGGTTTTTTTTGCCTTGACTGTATTCTCAATCTATATATGTATCTCTTATTTAGTTAGTAATTTTTTTGTTTTAAAAAATGTGTATCAAACTACGCTTTGACTTATTCGAGATGCACTATTTTGAAAAACTTAAGATAGTTTTTTAAGTTTTCATTTTATATTCTGCGCTGAAATCGGAAATAACTTTTGACTAGAGAAGCCATTGGTCAAAAAAGTTAGTCTGATTTTATGTAATTTATTATCCGCATTTTTCCACAAAATACTAGCTCATATTTTGTTATATCTATGTTAAAATTCTACAGTTAGCCTTAAATTTTTTGAAATGAACAGAATCACACAGGAACTAGAGAAAAAAGGATTGACACAGACTTGGTTAGCAGAACATTTGGGCAAAAGCTACAATATGGTAAATGCGTATGCTCAAAATAGAAGAAAACCCAGCATCGAGCAATTATATAAAATCGCTTTTCTTTTGAAAATCGAGGCAAAAGAACTTTTAACAGAAAATAATAGCATAATTAACTACTGGCATAAGAAAAAATAAGATATAGCACTGCCTTTACTTCAGGTGCGTTACTACTTCGGGAAACAGAAGCGTTTATCTCAGTTATTAATAGTGCTAAGAATTTCCTTGACGGTATGGAAAATATCGATTTCAATGTTATTCCTGTAAATTCAGAAAAGTCTAAGAAAACATTAAAACATGAGATTGCGAAAAGATTAAAGGCAATCAATAATGAAAGACTACTCGATTCGTTTATGACGTTGGATAGAAACGGCAAAAACGTACTATTGTATTACGGTATTTGTAAATGCTACCCTATCATTAAGCACTTTATGCTGGAAGTAGTACTAAATAAATGGCAAAATTTAGATTATGAATTAGAAATTACTGATTTTATTAACTTTCTGCATAGGAAGATGGGCTTTTATTCAGAATTACAAAAAATTACCGAAAATTCAATCTACAAAAGTAGTTAAGTAGCTTTAAAAATGCTCATTGATCTAGGAATGTTGCGTAAAAACAGAATTCAAAAATAGCAATAACAAATACAGTTTTGAGAGAGTGTTGTAATGCCGGTGACTTTTGGTTCTTGGATGTATTGCTATTAAGTGAATTAGAAAAACAAGAAATTTAGCCATGTTAAATAGCAATAAACTATTCAAATTAATGGAAATAGAGGGTTTCAAGAGCCCAGAACTGGAAATTTGTTTTTTCCAGTTTATATCTACACTTATGATCCAGCGCAAGAATATGAAATGCGTCAGGAAATCAACTTACTAATCGAAAAACTAAGTAGACCCAATAACTACTTAGACTGTTTGGTGATTAATATTTACGATGAAATGATCGATTTTCTTAAAGCTGAACAGTTCGCAAACAGATCCCTTTTTGATTTAATATTAGAAAAGGAAAAAGAAGATGATGAAGAAGCATTAGAATGGATATTGGAAGAAATTAACGAGGGGAACTTTTATACTAAATTTACTGAAAAGTTAAGAACCATTTCGGTACAAACAATGAAAAGAAGGTTTATTTAGTCTTACATGTGTTTGGTACAGCCTATCCTTATCTAAGAGCTTCTGACTTTCTCAAAAACACGGAACAATTGATAAAAGAATTTAAAGTCATTCTTTTTTATCCTGGTAATTACGACAACAACAATTATAATATGTTTGGACTACTAAATGACGATAATTTATACAGATCCAATCATTTAAACAAATTTTTAGAATAGATAAACCTATGAAAACAATATAAGAACTAAACGATAAAGAAATTACTAGAAGAATTAATCTAGCTGTTGTGGTAAGTGAAATGGATGATTATTTCATCAATCAAGAGATTGAAGAATATGTTTTCACACCAGGTATCACAAAAAATGTTTACCGATTTTTGAATGCGATTATAAACAATAAAGAACGTTATAATGAAAAGAAAAGAAATTTTATATTTTTATAGATAATTACTAAATCTTATTAATTTATAGTTCTTGAATTCAACTTATAAATGCAACTTTTGAGAAAAGAGTTGCAAGTATATTAAATTTTTACAGAAAGAGAGAAAAGAAAATAAATTCTTTTC